>JBJOJH010000240.1:0-16007 GCA_046046715.1 Pseudomonadota bacterium
CCACCGGTACCACCAGCACATTGGGCGCTTGTGCCACGATGGTGATGGGCTCAAGGTCCTTGAGTGCATCGTAGTTCGCCTTGATCAGGTGCGGCGCAATCACAAACGGCCCTAGGGATGAAACCAAAATGGTGTGGCCGTCGGCCGGCATGCGCGAAACATGCGCAGCGCCTATGGTGCCAGTGGCACCGGCCTTGTTATCTACGATGAAGTTGAAGCCGGGCCCCAGCTTTTCAGCCATCTTGGTAGACAACGCCCTTGCAATCAGGTCAGTGGACCCGCCCGGTGGGAAGGGCACCACCAGGGTGATCGGCTTGGCTGGCCAGGTTTCAGCCCGGCTCCACGTAGGTGAGGCAGCGGCTACCGCTAGCCCGGCTTGCAGAAGTTGGCGACGTAGCATGGTTAGTTTCCTCTGGTGTGTTTAGTGGCCTAACACGAAGTTGGGCAGCCACAGTGAGAACGCGGGCACGTAGGTCACGAGCATCATGCAAGCCAGCAATGCACCGTAAAACGGCAGGATGGAGCGCATGACCTCGCCCACTGAGATACCTCCGATCGCACACCCGACCGCCTGGGTAGTCCCCACAGGCGGTGTGTTGAGTCCCAGTGCGCAATTGATCAGGATGACCACTCCGAACTGCGTGGGGTCCATGCCGAATTTCTGTGCTATCGGCAGGAAGATGGGGGTGCAGATCAGCAGCGTGGGCGCCATGTCCAGGAAGGTACCCAGAACAAACAAGGCCAGGTTGATCATCAGGAAGATCATCCATGGGTTCTGGGTCACAGTGCTCATCAACTCACCAGTGCGCTCCGGTACCTCATACATCGCAAGGAAGTAGCCGAAGGCGTTCGAGATCCCGATCAGGAACAACACCACACCGGTCGTCTTACTGGCTTTGGCGCAGGACTTGATGAAGTCCTTCCAGGACAATGAGCGGTAGGCAATCGTCGTGATCAGCAAGGCCCACAGCACGGCGGTAGCTGCCGACTCGGTGGCGGTGAACACGCCTGACAAGATGCCTACCAGAATGATGGCTACGATCAGCAAGCCCGGAAGTGCTGCAACGAAGCTATTGAACACCTCACCCCATCCAGGGAAGACACCGCGAGTGGGATAGCCGCGCTTGATGGCCACGCCATAGGCCGCAAGCAGGTTCAACACTGTCAATAGCAAGGCGGGCACTACGCAGGCAAGCATCATATTCAGCACGCTGACTGATGCGATGCCTGCTGTGGCCAAGGTGTACAAAATCAGGTTGTGGCTGGTGGGCATCAGTGCGCCTACCAGCGAGGCGTGTGTGGTCACGTTCACTGCGTAGTCAGTGTCGTAGCCCTCCTTCTTCATCAGGGGAATCATCACCGAGCCCATGGCGGACACGTCAGCAACTGGTGAGCCGGCGACACCGCCAAACAAAGTGCAGCCCACCACGTTGGACATGCCCAAGCCGCCTCGCACATGGCCGACCAGGCTGTTGGCGAAACGCACGATTCGGTGTGCGATGCCACCGTGCAGCATGAGTTCACCTGCAAACACGAAGAATGGGATCGCCAGAAAGGAGAAGACCTGCATGCCTCCCACCATCTTCTGGAACACCACTGCTACCGGTAGGCCTGCGGTGATGATGGTGGCGACTGAAGATAGACCGACCGCGAAGCCTACAGGCACGCCGATCAGAAGCAGCAAGCCGAAGCTCACACCCAAAACAATTAGTTCCATGCCGGCACCACTTCCTTGCCCTGAATCAGGGCGATCACATGTTCAATCGTAAAAAGTACCACCAGTACGCCAGCGATGATGAGCGGCACATAGTCCATGCTGGAAGGGATGGGCAACATGGGTTTCTGGTCGTTCCACTTGAGCGCGGCCCACAGGTACCCGTTGTAAGCCATCAGTGCGCCAAAAATGCCCACCAGCACATGGATCACGATTTCCAGTTTCAGTCGAAAGGATTCGGGCAGCAGGCTGATGATGGAGTCCATGCCGATATGGCCGGCGTCACGCACGCCGACCGCCAAGCCCAGCGCAGTGATGTAGAGAACTAGCAACAGGGCCAAAGCCTCTGCCCAGGTTGGGGTGTCATTGAATACATATCGCCCGACAACCTGGTATTGCACGCAGGCGATGAGCAGGATAAGCCCTGCCACCGCAAGCATCAAACTGAGCTTGGATAGCGTGGCACAGAAGCGGGTGTACATGCTGAACTCCGATGAAAAATGAAAACCTCCCGGCGGTTATGCCGGGAGGTGGAGCAGACGCGAATTACTTCGTGTCTTGCACTGCCTTCACGAGGCGCTTCATGTCAGGTGTGTTGGCGAACTTGTCGTACACAGGCGCCATGACGTCCTGGAAGGACTTCTTGTCCACTTCCACGAACTCGGTGCCAGCGGCTTTTACGAGGTCGTACTCTTTCTTCTCATACGCAGCCCACGACTGGCGGTTGAAAGGCACAGACGCCTTGGCGGCGGCGCGAATCTGGTCTTGCTCTGCCTTGGGCAGTTTGTCGAAGGTCACCTTGGAGAACAACAGCACTTCGGGCGCCATCGAGTGCTCGGTCTTGTTGTAGTACTTGGCCGCTTCAAAGTGGCGACTGCCCGAACCATAGGATGGATAGTTGTTTTCAGCGGCGTCAACAATGCCGGTCTTGAGAGCGGTCATCACTTCACCAAAGGGCATCGGGGTGGGGTTGGCACCCATAGCAGCTGTTACAGCCACCCACAGGTCGGACTGCTGGACCCGGATCTTCATGCCTTTGGTGTCTGCAACCGATTTGATGGGCTTCTTGCTGTAGATAGACCGCGCGCCGGAGTCGTAGTAGGCCAGAACCACAAAGCCTGCAGCTTCGCAGTCTTTGGCGATTTCGTCGCCGATGGGGCCGTCCAGCACTTTGTGCAAGTGGTCAACCGATCTGAACAGGAAAGGCAGCACCGGAATGTTGGTCTTGGCGCAGACCGAGTTCATGGGGCTGATGTTCACGCGCACCATGTCCAGCGCGCCGATCTTCACCTGGTCAATGGTTTCCTTCTCGGTGCCCAGGGCGCCCTTGTTGAACACCTTGATGCTGTGCTTGCCGCCGGAGGTCTTCTTGAGCTCTTCACTCATGAACTTCACAGCAGTGACGGTGGGGTAGTCGTCCGAGTTGTGGATGTCGGCGGACTTGAATTCGGCAGCGTATGCAGTCAGGCTCAATGTCGCCACTGCTGCGGCCAGGATGCTAGGCACTAGTTTCATGTTGTCTCCTTTTGAGGATAGGTTGGGGTTAACGAACGGGAAAACGGGAAAACAATGGTTCGGGCAAGCCTTGCACGCCTGGCGCCAGCACCAGCAAAGCGCCATCAAGGCTGGCGTCGAAGCCGGGTGCAGGCCTGGCGGGGCGAATGGATGTAATGAACAGGTGGCGCAGTTCCGGTCCGCCGAAGGCACACATGGCCGGCTTACTCACCGGCAAGGTGATCGACTGCAGCAGCATTCCCTGGGGGCTAAAGCGGTAGATCAGACCGGCATCGTTTGCACAGATCCAGTAACAGTCCTCGGCGTCCACTGCAGCGCCGTCAGGCCGTCCTGGCATGGCTTGCATATCGACCCAGGCAACTTGCGGCCCCCAGGCGCCTGTCTCGGCGTCAAAGGCGTGTTTCCAGATCTGTTGGCGGTTGGGGTGGGAATCAGACAGGAATGCTGTGGTCCCATCTTGACTGAACGCCATGCCGTTGGGGGTGATATAGCCCTGCATAACCGGCCCCCGCAAGCCACCTTCATCCAGACCATAAATTCCGCCTGCGGCGCTGGCAAGCCCCATGTCACGTACCATGGTGCCCGCCCAGAACCGGCCCTGCCGGTCACAGCGACCATCGTTGAAACGCATGCCCGGTTTCGGGTGTGTCACGCTCGCAAGCAGGCTCACTTGGGCCCGGGGCGGTTTGTTCAGGGTGATTTCGAACATGCCGCTTTCCATCGCAGCAACCAGGGTGCCACGACTGCTCAAGGCAATGCAGCCCACGCGCTCCGGCATTGCCCAGGTGCTCTGCTGGCGATCGCCCCAGCTCAACCGATGGATGCAGGGCCCTTCAATATCGACCCAGTAGATGCACTGCTCAGCTGAAGACCAGACGGGGCTCTCACCCACCGTGTCGCGGCTGATGCTGATGGCCTCTATGGCCGGGTTGAACAAGGACACAGGAGCCTCAGGCGAATTTCTTGGTAGGCAGGTGAGCTGTCATAGGCTCACCCTGGAAAACGAAACCCCCGCCCTGGAAAATCACAGCGGGATCAGTGACATCAGGTTCCGGAGTTCGGGCATAGATCGCCTCCCGGTAAGGGTCAGAGCTGTCTTGCGGGACATAGCCTACGTGACGAGCTGCACCGTTGTCGTACCAGGTGACGGCGTTATCCGACATTCCGAAGATGGCGGTATGGCCCAGCACCGGTGTCGTCAGGCAGGCGGTGACTAGGCGGTGCAGGTCATCAAAACTCAACCAGCTCGCCAGCATGCGCCGGTCGCGGGGTTCTGCAAAAGACGAGCCAATGCGCACACATGCCGTCTCGATGCCGAAGCGGTCGAAATACATGCGAGACAGGTTTTCCCCGAAGGCTTTGCTCACGCCGTACAGACTGTCCGGACGGGGCGGATGGTTCAGTGTGATGGTTTCACTCTGCTTGTAATAGCCTGTGACGTGGTTGGAGCTTGCAAACACGATGCGCTTTACACCATGTTTTCGAGCAGCTTCATACAGGTTGTAAACACCGAGTATGTTGGCTTGCAGGATGGGGTCGAACGGGCCTTCCACAGAAATGCCGCCGAAATGGACGATGACATTTACGCCCTTGACCATGGCGTCCACGGCTTGGGCATCAGCCAGGTCGGCCAACATGACCTCTTCGCCGGCGCGCGCGGGGCCGAAATCGCTTCGATCGGAGAGGCGCAGCACCTCGCAATTGGCTTTCAAGCGGCCACGCATGGCTGTACCCAAGCCGCCAGCGGCACCTGTCATCAGCAAAGTGTGGTGTACTTTGATTGTCATGAAATTGAAAGCTGAATTGTCAGTTGTATGTTGTCTGATGTGTTAAATTGTGGCCATCGTGTAAGGCCGTGTCAAGGACTTTTCCATGGACCTAGTGCAAACCCCTAGATCAATTGCAGCGTCAAGTGCAGCACCAGAGTCGGTAGATGTATTGCGTCCCCGCAGGTCCAAAGGCTTGGTGAGTGAAGTGGTCGAAAGTCTGGCCACCAGCATCCGGGAAGGTGCCATCAAACCCGGTTCCAAGTTGCCTACCGAGTCCGAAATCATGGGGCGCTTTGAAGTCAGTCGTACCGTGGTGCGAGAAGCGATCTCCCGCCTGCAGGCGAATCGCCTTGTGGAGACGCGGCACGGAGTGGGTACCTTTGCACTGGCGCCGCAAAGCAGTGGCAACTTTCAGATCGCTGATGTGGATTTCGCCACGATTACTGACGTTATTGCCTTGCTGGAGCTTCGTATTTCTCTGGAAACCGAGGCTGCCGGACTTGCGGCGCAGCGCCGTACCGATGCCAATCTACAAGCCATGCAAGCGATGCTGGATGCGTTCCAGAAGTCGATTGAGGAGGACTCGGACGCTATACCTTCCGACTTTAGCTTTCACATGGAGGTCGCCAAAGCAACCGGCAACCGGCACTTTGCCGACCTGATGACCTACCTGGGCACCATGATCATTCCGCGGACCCGCATCAATACCGCCAGCAGTGCACCAGAAGGGCGCCTGGCCTACCTGCAGCGCGTACATGGTGAACATGAATACATCTTCAACGCCATCCGTAATCAGGATGCAGATGCGGCCCGTGCAGCGATGCGTACCCACCTTGCCAACAGCAAGGATCGCTTGAGAAAGTCACATGTTGATGTTGCATAGTTGTATGATGTCTAACGTCTAGGGCGATACCTGTTCATTTATTTCGAGCGCCCAGTAACGGAGACCGAGCATGACCCCGTCTGAATCTACCCCTCTGCATGGCGCCCCAGTGGTGACTTCGCTACGCGTCATCCCGGTTGCCGGGCATGACGGTATGTTGATGAACCTGAGCGGCGCTCACGCCCCCTTTTTTACGCGCAACATCGTTATCCTGACCGACAACAGTGGCAACACTGGTGTAGGTGAAGTGCCTGGTGGGGAGAAGATCCGCCAGACCCTTGAAGACGCCGCCCCTATGGTGGTGGGGCAGTCGATTGGCAACTACAACGCCGTTCTCAATCGCATGCGCGAGGTTTTTGCTGCGCGTGACAGCGAGGGGCGCGGCCTGCAGACTTTCGATCTGCGCGTGGCGATCCATGCGGTGACGGCGGTGGAGAGTGCCTTGCTCGACTTGTTGGGAAAATTCCTGGGCGTGCCCGTGGCGGCCTTGTTGGGCGATGGCCAGCAACGCAGTAGCGTCGCAGTGCTTGGTTACCTGTTTTATGTGGGTGATCGTACGCAGACTGATTTGCCCTATATCTGCGAGCCCGATGCCGGCGATGACTGGACCCGTCTGCGTCATGAAAAGGCGATGGACGCTGAAGGCGTGGTACGCCTAGCCGAAGCCGCCTATGCCCGCTACGGCTTTCAAGACTTCAAGCTCAAAGGCGGCGTCCTGCGGGGCGAAGCGGAAGTAGAGACCATCCGCGCCCTGCATGCGCGCTTTCCGCAGGCCCGCATCACTTTAGATCCAAATGGCGGCTGGCTTTTAAACGATGCAGTGCGCCTGTGCCGTGACCTACATGGTGTCATGGCCTATGCCGAGGACCCATGCGGCGCAGAAGGCGTGTTTTCTGGCCGCGAGGTGGTGGCCGAGTTTCGTCGCGCCACTGGCCTGCCTACGGCCACCAACATGATTGCAACCGACTGGCGCGAGCTGGCGCACTCGCTGGCCTTGCAGTCGGTGGATATTCCGCTGGCGGATCCGCATTTCTGGACCATGCAGGGTTCAGTTCGGGTGGCACAGGTGTGCCAGACCTGGGGCTTGACCTGGGGCTCGCATTCCAACAATCACTTTGATGTTTCGCTCGCCATGTTCACACATGTGGCTGCTGCAGCACCGGGCAAGGTCACGGCAATTGACACACATTGGATCTGGCAGGACGGCCAGCGGCTAACCAAAGATCCATTGCAGATCGTCGACGGGCAAATTGCCGTGCCTACAGTCCCTGGGCTGGGGGTGGAGATGGATATGGCTGCGGTGGAAAAAGCCCACCAGTTGTATTTGCAGCATGGACTGGGGGCAAGAAACGACGCCATGGCGATGCAGTACCTTATCCCCGGTTGGAAATTCGATCCCAAGTCGCCCTGCCTTGTGCGTTGAACCGGGACCATATCAAATTAGCAATGCCATCCACGCTTGTCCCTCCGTCGCCGACCACTCAGCCTCTTGAATTTCTGAGTCATCTTTATTCGGTCGCAGTGCGCAGGGCGATGCCATTGCATAGCATCGCACCTTTCCTACCAAGGCCTTCCGGTCGAACTGTAGTTGTGGGTGCGGGTAAGGCTGCTGGTGCCATGGCCCATGCAGTCGAGGCTCTATGGCCAAGCGAAGCGGCGCTTTCAGGCATGGTGGTCACACGTTATGACCACACGCCTGCGCGGCCGGCCGGTGTCGATCCACGTATCGAAATTGTGGAAGCTGCGCATCCCGTTCCAGACGAGGCCGGCATGGCTGCGGCCGAACGCATGCTCGGACTGGTTCAGGGACTGACGCCAGACGACCTGGTGTTATGTCTCATCTCCGGTGGAGGATCTTCCCTGCTGACATTGCCAGCAGTGGGATTGAATCTATCAGACAAGCAGGCCATCAATCGCGCCCTCCTGAACAGCGGAGCTAGCATTGCGGAAATGAACTGTGTGCGCAAGCATCTATCGCGCATCAAGGGCGGGCGCCTTGCTGCGGCCTGTGCACCCGCGCGCATCCTGACGCTGCTGATCAGTGATGTTCCGGGTGATGACCCTGGTGTGATTGCCAGCGGACCCACAGTGGCCGATGTGAGCACATGTGAAGACGCGCTGGCCATATTGGATCGTTACAAAATCGCCATTCCCGATGCGGTGCTTGAGCGCCTGCGGCATGGCGCTCTAGAAACCGTGAAGCCAGAGCATCCAGTGTTCGCCAACGCCCGGGTTCACGTGATCGCGACACCACAGCAGTCGCTGGAGGCTGCAGCGAGCGCGGCGCAGGAAGCGGGCATCGCCACCTACATACTCAGCGATGAAATCGAGGGTGAGTCACGCGAAGTGGGAAAGGTGCATGGCGCCCTGGCACGGGCCGTTGCCTTCAAGGACCAACCATTTAGCAAGCCGTGCGTCATTCTGAGTGGTGGGGAGACGACTGTCACAATTCGCGAGCGCCCCGCAGGAAGTCCACGGGGACGTGGGGGGCGGGCAGGCGAGTTTTGTATGGGACTTGCCCAGGCGCTTCAGGGTGCCCCCGGCATCTACGCACTGGCGGCTGACACAGATGGCATCGATGGCATCGAAGATAACGCTGGCGCATTTGTATCGCCTGACACTTTGCAGCGTGCATCTCGCAGGGGCATGAAACTCAGTGACCATCTGGATCGCAACGACGCATATGGTTTCTTTGCGGCTTTGGAATCGTTATTTGTCACAGGCCCAACGCATACAAATGTGAATGATTTCAGGGCGATATTGATCGTGTAGCTCGGTGGGAGACGGCCAACGCCTGTGCAATGCAAAGGCCGGATTAGAAACGACCCTCTGGGAGGGCCACTGCCAGTGGCACTATGCAGCAGACGGGCGCGTTAACTGGCCCGACCAGGGTTAAAACCTGTCAGCGACAGGCGGCCAAGGCCTTGCACTGCTTGATACATTCTGCGCATGAACAGATTCACCCCATAAAGTCCTATCGCCCGCTCGGTTCATGATCGAGCATTCCGCGACAGTATTTTCTTGAAGCGCGACAGTTTGTGCGACAAAGTTGTTCCGTGATTTGTCGCTCCTGGGTGACAGAAGTGGCAGCGGAACTGACTTAGGCGGCAACCCTGTTGGTTCTGCCCACAGGCCGCTCAAGCTGGTTTCACCTCCCCCACGCATACCCCAATCCCCCCAAAGCCAGCAAAAACGCCCCGGCATGGGCGTAGGCCCATAGGCGAAAACGGCGGCCCAGTTTTTCTGGGGGGTGCGATGAAATCAGGTAGGGGCGGCCGTCGGTGGGCAGGCCGATGGTGTGGGTGTGCGGCTGGGCGCGGATGTCGCGGTGCAGATGCTCCACCTCGCGTCGGGCGTCGCTGCGGGCCTGTTCCCATTCCTGCAGATCGAGTTGGCCGTCGCCGTTCTGGTCATAACGCTGGGTCAAGGCTGGCATGTCGCGCTTCCAGTCGTCCAGCAAGTCGCTGACGTCGCGCCTCAGGTTCAGGTCGGCACTGTCGCCCCCCTGGGTCTTGAAGTCGCCCAGGATGTAGAGCGGCTCGCCCGGCAGGATCAGCGCCTGGGTGTAGCGGCGGTCGCCCTGGGTCCAGGTTTCGCTGTGCTGGGGCAGGACCTCGGCGCCCTCGGGGTCGACGGTGCAGCGGCCACTGCTGTCGTCGATAAAAAAAGAGGTGCCGGATTCGTCTTGCGATTCGGTTTTCCAGTCGTCGCCTTGGCGCTTTTCTACTTTGTATCGGTACCACAGGCAGGGCGTGCCGTGGTGGGGCGAAAACACAGGGTAGCCCTCAAACTGGGCACCCTTGCCCTGCAATTCGACGTAGCCCTGGGCCGCCGAGGCGATGTAGGAGGTGGGGGTGTCTGCCATGGCGCGAGCGCGCTTGAGCACCCCTTGCCAGGCCAACAGCGCCATCAAAGCCGTGAGGCCGGCACTGAGGCGCCAGCCCTGTGGGGTGCCCAGGTGCGCCCCCAGGATGAGCAGCATCACATAACCGCCTGATGTCAGCCACAGCCGCACGGCGCGGCCCCAACGCTGCAACATAGCCTTAGCTGAACAGGGCCTTCAGATCCACATCGGTCTTTTCTTCGGCGGCAAAGGTCAGCAGGGCGCGCGGGCCAAAGTTAAAGCGCTGTGCAATCAGCCGGTCGGGGAAGAGCTCGATGCGCACGTTGTTGATGTTGACAGCCTCGTTGTAAAACTCGCGCCGGTCGGCAAGTGCGTTTTCCAGCTGGCTGATGCGGCTTTGCAATTGCTGAAAGCTCTCGTTGGCGCGCAGCTCCGGGTAGGCCTCGGCCACCGCAAAAATCTGCCCCAGGCCGCTGCGCAAGTTGCTTTCGGCACGGCCCAAGGCTGCCATGTCCTGCTGCTCCCGAGACGTCTGGACTTGCGCGCGGGCCGCAATCACCTGTTGCAAGGTGCTTTGCTCAAATTGCTGGTATTCCTTGCACACCGTGACCAGCTTGGGCAGCTCGTCATGCCGCTGCTTGAGCAGCACATCGATGTTGGCCCAGGCTTTGTCCACGGCGTGCTTGACGGCCACCAGCCGGTTGTAGGCACTGATGACATACACCACCACCAGCACCGCTACACCCAACAAAACCCCAGTTGCCATGTTCATGATCTGCTCCGAATGTCGTCGATGAAGGCTATTGTGGGGCCATGAAACAACCGTGTGAGCCAGGTAGCCCACCAGCCAGCCCTGAAAGGCTTGCTGGGCTTGGGGTGAATGCGCATCACCGCTGCAAGCTGCACTGATTTAAGCAGGCGCGTTTGAGAGGCTACGAAGAGCCCCTCGTGTCAGCCTTGCTCCGCCCGCCGCCTGACAGCTTCGAACAACTCAAAAACTGTCATGCCAAGGCCGATCGCAATAACTTCTATCACGTTCAGTGTCGGGTTGGCTTGGCCGCCTTCAATGCGGCTTAGGTAGGTTTGGTAGAAGCCACACCGCTCGCTGAACTCTACTTGCGTCCACCCCCGCTCCTGCCTCAAGGTGCGCACGCATGTGCCAAAGGTTCTACTGAGGGGCTGATTCACGCCGGTGAATGTCCCAAAGTACCACTATTTCACATACACACTAATTCGTATAATTTACGAATCAGCATCAATTGCCTGTGAGCCATGAGGCCGGCAACTCAGCTGTTGACGCTCAACCGATAGTGGCTGGTTGGCGCGAACTTAAAACAAATAAGCCACTTTTGTAAGTTCAGGGAGGATTCATGACATTAGTCCGTCTATTGGTTGCGGCCGGCTTGGTCGCGGCGCTTGCCGCTTGTGGCGGTGGCAGCAGTGGTGGTGGTTCGACACCTTCGACGTACGTTCTTAACGGCGTTGTCAGCAAAGGGCCCGTCAATAACTCTGCCGTGTGTGCCTACGCCGTCACGGGCGCAGCCAAGGGCGCGTCCTTGGGCAAATGCGTATCGACCAATGCCAGTGGCGCCTTCTCAGTTGACATTGGCGCTTACACCGGTCCGGTCCTGCTTGAAAGTAGCGGTGGCACTTATGTGGACGAGGCGACACGTGCTTCCACGACGTTGTCCACACCGCTTCGCTCGGTGCTGGCAAGCGTGACAGGTTCCAAAACAGTGGCAGTTACAGCCCTAACTGAATTGGCTCATGGCCTGGCACTCGCGTCCCCGGGTGGCTTGATCACCGCAAACATAGACGCTGCAGTCAACACCGTACAAAACAACTTTGGCGTGTTTGACATCATGTACACGCTACCGGTTGATGCGCTGAACGTACCCGCCGGGGCAACGGTTTCTCAACGGACCTACGCGTTGGCGCTAGCCCTCGTATCTCAGTACTTGGCCAACAAGCCCGCTGGCAGCACCTTATCCGGCGTGTTATCGGAGATGAAGTCTTGTTTGGCAAATCCTGCCAGTGGCTGTGTCGTGGGTAGTTCCGACGTGGGGACCTTGCTTGCCGCAGCCGGCCAGAGCTTTGCGGCAGCCCACACAGATTTCTCTGACATCAACCTACCAGTTAGCAGTTTTGGGTCTGTATCCACGCCACCTGGGAATAAATCAGTGGCTGTGAGCCTGCTTGCCGCAGTGGCTTTTGATGCCTGCCCTAACGGGGGTATCACGGTGATGTCCGGCATCGACACCAACGGCAACGGACGGCTGGATGATGCTGAAGGTACGAACTCGCAACAGGTCTGCTACGGCCTCGATGGCGCGAACGGGAGCAACGGCACAAATGGCTCCAACGGTTCAAACGGCAGTAACGGTTTGAGCACACTGGTTGTGGTGTCCCAAGAGTCAGTGGGCTTGAATTGCGCCGCAGGCGGCTCCAAGGTGACTGCGGGCTTGGATGCCAATACCAACAGTGTTCTCGATATCTCCGAGGTGACATCGACAAGCTATGTTTGTGGCGGTACAACCGGCGCTACTGGTGCGTCGGGCGCGACCGGTGCCACAGGCGCAGCTGGTAGCAATGCGTTATTCACAGTGACGCCGGAAGCGGCGGGTGGCAATTGTGCCTACGGTGGAAGTCGTCTGGCATCGGGGTCGGATGCCAATGCCAACAACGTGTTGGATGCTGCTGAAGTCAGCTCTCAAGGTTACGTGTGCAACGGCGCTGCTGCAGGTGCTGCCGCGGTAAGTGGTCGTGTGGCAGATGGCTACATCATTGGCGCCAGGGTCACGCTTGACCTGAATGACGACCGTATTTGTGACGTTGCCGAGCCCAACACCACCACCAACGGCAGTGGGGGCTATGTGTTTGACGCTACCCTGGGCCAACACATGCTGTGCGCGAGCGGCGGCGTGGACATGGCGACGCTCTTGCCTTTCCGTGGTGAACTGCGTGCGCCTGCCGGTGCTACCCAAATCACACCTTTGAGTACCTTGGTCATGACCCGTGTGAATCAGGCCATGCCCACCCCGGTCAGTGGCATACCGTCGCCTGCCTTGACAAGCAATGTAGAAGCGGCGAACACTCTTGTGGCAACTTCGCTGGGTCTGCCTGGCGTGAATTTGCTGACGGCTGACCCAGTCGCTAGCGTGGCAACTCTGCCGCAACTCGCCCGAACCACTTCTGCCATAGAGACACTCTTGGAGCAACTCTCCACGGCGGTATCGGTTGCCTCTGGCGGCAATGGCTACGAGGGGGCTTTGTACTTGCCTGCTTTGCGTGCCACGGCTAATGCGCTGGCTACCCTGACCGTCAATTTTTCTGATCCAACATCGGTCAGGCAGCTGGTGGATGCAGCGGTTGAAAGAACAGTGACAAATTCAGGTCGCTCATTGAAGGGGGCAGCCGTCGCAGCCCTGTCTGGCGACCTGGTCACTGCCACGGTACGTGCTGTGGCCAATGGTTCTGCCAGCGCCCTGACTACTACGGGGGGTGCCGTGGAAATGAGTCAGGCTATCCGTCAGTACACCAACTCCCTGGTCAATGTCATGCAGGCCAATCGGTTTAGCCTGGTTCAGCCCAGCAGCACATTTGCCTGTACCCAAACTTGCCTGAATCTGGGTGGTTTGCAAGCAGTGGGGGCGTCTGCTGCTACGCTGCTAGATAACGCGGTGCCGAATGTCAATGCACTCGAAATCAAGTTGCCTACCATCCTGGTGAACGATCAGGCCTTGAACGCTCCCACCGCCAACACGGCGCTGCGCAGCATCACTATTGCAGGTGCACTGACCAAAGTGTCCATGCAGTTAGGTGGTACGCCTGCTGCGGCGCGCGGTTCGGCCAATGTGAGCATCCTTCGTGCGGATGGAAGGCAACTGCAACTGGTGATAGACCAGGTGGATGTCGCGACGATTGCGGGTAAGCCAAGTGTCACTGTCCCACCAACAGCCAGGATGTTGGTGTACTTTGGTCAAGGCTACAGCTATCAGCCTGATCTGAAAGCGACCTTCAGCAATGTCAGTAGTTTGTTGTCGACGGATGCCAATGGTGTGGCGACTATCGACATGACGGCTTTACTAAATCTGGTCAAGTCCATTCAGCCCAATCGAGACGATATCGGCACAACGGGCAACTTCAAAGTGGGCTTTGGTATCCAGGGCGTACCCGTGGCGATCAGCACTGAGCTAGGGGCGACCTTGCCGGTCATCGAAAACAGCAGTTACACCGACTACGGGCCACACCTGGCGCTGGGGGCAGACTTCTTCGTGGAGTCTGTGGCGACGATCTCTCCTGCCACTGTGCCCCTTACCACGCTGCAACTTGATCTGGCCTCCTTGGCCTTCAATAACAATGCTGTGACGGCACCCAACCCCTACACCTACTACGGTGAAGTCAATCTGCAGGGTAACCCACTGACCGCCATCAGTTTTCAGGCGACGGGCTCGCCGGTCAGCGCGATAGCGCAAGGCACGGTGAATATCTATCGCGGCTCGCCAAGGTACGGATATATGAATCTGCGTTTTGATCAGATTCAAGTCGCCACGGTCAGCGGCAAGCCGGTGTTGAGCATTCCACTTGCCGCCAAGTTGTATGTCACCACCCATGTGGGAAGCGCGACCTTGAGCAACGTCAGCAGTTTGTTGACGACATCCGCCAACGGTGTGGTCAGCCTCAATATGGGTGGTCTCAATACCTTGCTGAGCTCGCTGTTTCCTGCTGCAGGTGCGTTGACTGACCCCGTCGGCACTTATTCCATTAGCTTCGGCATGACTGGGGTACCTTTGGCTATCACTGACGCCCGCGGTACGACGGTCAGCGGCTACGGCAGTGCTGGCGTCATCGTGAAATAAGTGGCGCATAACCGGGGCCGGGCCTGCCGCCCCTGGTTGATACAAACCACGATGCAAACGCAATATTTGCAAGCTCTTGTAGCGGCGCAATTCATTTTGCCGCTGACTTTGTGCGCTGCGCCGCTGGATGCCTTGCTATCTGCCGACTTGCCTGGAGGTCCGGGTCAACTTCGTCTGGAGCTGGGTGTTGATGCCGTTAACGACACGCTCGATTTTTTGCATCTTAGGTCGAGTGACCCCTCGTACACTGGCACAAATGTTGGCGACTATCAGGGGCAACATGTGCTTGCCAGCTATCGGTTCACGAACGACTGGTCAGCCTCCGGCCAGCTCTGGCGGCGGCGTATCGATTACCGTACCGATAGCGCGCAGATAGGAAGTTGGCAAGTGGCAGGTCAATACCGCTTACTGGGCACTGCCGCGAGCCGGGGGCACTTGGCCGTACGCCTCGGTGTTTGGGGCAATGCCTCAGACGAGCTCGTGAAGTCGTCACCCACCACTGTGGCGGGGAAAACGGTATTTGATGTGCGGGTGGATTCCGCCCGCGACCTTCAAAAGCAATTGGACGTGGTTGGCACCTGGCGTTTGTCTGAGTCGGTAACGGTCAACGCTTTGGGGGGAATAGGGCAAAGCCGAGTTGGCGCCGGCGAGGTCAGTGCCCTGTATAAAACTGGAAGCGGCTGCACCTACAGGTTGACTTTTGTCGGCAGTGCCTTGAACGGGGCCCTGGTCGATACCTGTAGTGCCTCGGGGCCGGTGCTCGATACTTTCAGTGCAGCAACCGACGCAGACCTTCATGTTTCTTACCGCGCAAACTACTGGTTGCTAGGGGGCAGTTTGCAATGGTTTAACCAGGATTGGATGCTGCGTGGCGGGTTTGTGCACCAAGAGTTGAAGCGTGCCCAGGTGGACGACACGATCAGAAATTTGGGTGGTGTTGCCTACACTGCGAACAACAGCTGGATCGCAGAAATTTCACGTCGAATTGCCCCACATTCAGCTGTCGTTTTGCGCGGACAGTTGATGAGTAATCAGTTTGTGGGCGACATACCGTTTGCCTACAACCCCATGACAGCAGGCAAGTTTGGCAAGCGTTACGGCATGGCAACCCTGGCCTGGTTAAGTGTTTTCTGAGGCTGGTGCTCAAGGGGAGACTTGCCCCGCCCCTAAAATTCGCGGGTGAAAAAATACCTGACTGAACGACAAATATCCTGGCTCGTGATGGGCCTGCTGTGGGTTTCTTTGCTGGTGCTGTCGCTGCTGCGGCCGCTGGCGGTGCCCGACGAGGGGCGTTACGGCGACATTGGCCGTGCCATGCTGCTTAATGGCGACTGGCTCACGCCGCGCCTTAATGGTCTGCCCTTTTTTCACAAGCCGCCTTTGCTGCACTGGCTGCAGTCGCTGTCCCTCACAGTGTTTGGCG
>JBJOJH010000241.1:0-4386 GCA_046046715.1 Pseudomonadota bacterium
AACCACACGCCACCGCATTACCGGCATGCGCACCCTGGGTGCGACGCAGTTTGTCTTTGTCGATACCCCCGGCTTTCAGACCCGGCACAACAATGCACTGAACCGCTCACTCAACAAGACCGTGCAGGGCGCTGTGGGTGATGTGGATCTGGTCTTGTTTGTGGTCGAAGCCGGCCAATTCAACCAGGCCGATGCCAAGGTACTTTCGTTGTTGAGCCAGGGTGTTCCCACCTTGCTGATTGCCAACAAGCTCGACCAGATTCATCGCCGGGGTGACATCGCGCCTTGGCTGCAAGATATGCAGCAGCGCCACCCGTTCACCGAGTTTGTGCCCATGTCGGCCAAGAACAGCAAAGATATTGAGCGTCTGTTCGGTATTTGCGAAAAATTCCTGCCTGAGCAGGCCTGGTGGTATGCCGAAGATGAGTTGACTGACCGCAGTGAAAAGTTTCTGGCTTCGGAAACCGTGCGAGAAAAATTGTTTCGATTGACCGGCGACGAGTTGCCTTACACCTCGACCGTCGTGATCGAAAAGTTTGAGGAAGAAGCTGGCAAAGGCAAGCAGAAGCGTTTGGTGCGTATTGCCGCCACCATTGTGGTGGAGCGTGATTCTCACAAAGCCATGGTCATCGGCGATAAGGGTGAGCGTATCAAGCGTATCGGCACCGAAACCCGGGTTGAGCTTGAAAAGCTGCTGGACGCCAAGGTGTTCATCGAGCTTTGGGTCAAGGTCCGCTCCGGCTGGGCGGACGACGAGGCGCGCGTGCGCAGCTTTGGCTACGAGTGATCTGACGTGGCGGTGCGGCGTATCGCGGATGAACCGGCGTTTGTGCTGCATCGCTATGACTGGAGCGAATCAAGCCTGATTCTGGAGGTTTTTACCCGCCACCATGGGCGCATTGCTTTGGTGGCCAAGGGCGCCAAACGCCCCACCTCCAGTTTTCGACCGGTATTACTGCCTTTACAGCCGCTCCGACTCAATTTTGGGGGCGATGCCGAGATCCGTACCCTCAAGAGTGCCGAATGGCTGGGGGGGCACGTCATGCCCACTGGCGATGCCCTGATGTCGGGCTACTACCTCAATGAGTTGGTGTTGACCCTGCTGGCCCGAGACGACCCGCATCCGGGGTTGTTCGATGTGTATGCGATGGCCGTTCGCCTGTTGGCTGCCGAGCACGGGGAGATGTTGCAAACCGTGTTGCGCGCTTTTGAACTTCTGTTGCTTCGCGAGGTGGGCCTGCTGCCTGCATTGGACGCACAAAGTGCGACCCTGGAGCCGTTGCAGAGCGATGCACGCTACACCCTGGTGCCCGAGGGTGGCCTGCGTCTTGCTCAGGAGACCGACCGGGTCAGCTTGACTGGGCAGCAGTGGCGCTTATTGGATCAGGCCTTGCTGGATGCGAGCCGGTTTGCCGCCACGTTGAGTGCCTGTGCGCAGGTGATGAATGAACTCAAGTCTCAATTGCGTGGCTTGCTCAATTACCATTGCGGCGTTTCCAGCTTGCGCACCCGTCGCATGATGATGGAGTTGCAGTCGCTATGAGCCTGGACAGTATTGAACGATCACCATGACCAAGAATCTTTCAACGGCGCTGTCCGTCAACCTCAACAAGGTGGCGCTGGTGCGCAACACCCGCCACTTGGGCATTCCGAGCGTGACCCGGGCGGCCACCTGGTGTTTGCAGGCTGGAGCTCAGGGCATCA
This sequence comes from Pseudomonadota bacterium, assembly GCA_046046715.1. Taxonomy (GTDB): domain Bacteria; phylum Pseudomonadota; class Gammaproteobacteria; order Burkholderiales; family Burkholderiaceae_C; genus JBEEJZ01. The sequence goes on from JBJOJH010000241.1 coordinate 1,705, forward strand.
CCGTCCACCCCCGCCCGGATGAGCGCCACATCCGCGCTGCAGATGTCATGGATCTGGCTGACCTGATGAAGGACTGGCCGGACCGCGAGTTCAATATTGAAGGCAATCCCTGCCAGAACCTGATGGACTTTGTGCGTGCTGCCCGCCCGCACCAGTGCACCTTTGTGCCCGACTCTGAGGACCAATTCACCAGTGACCACGGCTGGCGTTTCCCGGCAGACGCCACCCGTTTGGTGCCGCTGATCCGCGAGGCACAAGACCTGGGTGTGCGAGTCAGCCTGTTCATGGATGCCGACGAGCAGGCCATGGCAGGAGCGAGAGACGTAGGTGCAGACAGGGTTGAGTTGTACACCGAGCCCTATGCAGCCTCATGGGGCACCGCTGATGAGACTGCGCAGTTGCTACGCTTTGCCAGCGCGGCACGAGCGGCCCAATCCGTGGGCCTGGGCGTCAATGCCGGGCACGACCTGAATCGCGATAACCTGACGCCCTTTCTCAGCCAGGTCAAGGGGGTTTGCGAAGTGTCGATTGGTCATGCCCTGATTGCAGATGCCCTCGAGCTGGGCTATGAAGCGACCGTGTACGCCTACTTGCAGTGCATCAGCCGGGCTGGCCAGTAATGCTAAGTGGCGTGACTGGTGCCAGGATTCTGGGCGTGGGCACAGACATTTGCGACGTGCGACGCATCCGCGCCAGCCTGGAACGACGTGGCGAGAGGTTTGCCCACAAGATTCTTGGAGAGACTGAGCTGGCAGCTTGGCGTGCACGTAGCAGTCGCTGGCCCGAACGTGGGATACGCTACCTTGCCACCCGCTTCAGCGCCAAGGAGGCCGTCAGCAAGGCCATCGGTTTAGGAATGACCATGCCCATGACCTGGCGATCTTGTGAAATCATCAACCAGGCCAGCGGGCAGCCGATAGTCGTCCTGCACGGTGCCCTGAAGCTTTGGTTTGAAGAGCGTGGCCTGAAAGCCCACATTAGTTTGTCGGACGACACCGATTACGCCAGCAGTTTTTGCATTGTTGAAATCACTGACGCGAGACCCCTCAAGACATGAGTACGCACGCCCCCCTCATCATCGACATCGCCGGCTTGGCCCTGACCCCTACCGACCGTGCTCGCCTGTCTCATCCCTTGGTGGGGGGCATGATCCTGTTTGCTCGCAACTGGCAGGACCGTGCTCAATTGACCGACCTCTGCCGTGAGATCAAGGCTGTCCGACCGGATATGCTGATCTGTGTGGACCATGAGGGCGGGCGGGTTCAGCGCTTCAGGACCGATGGTTTCACCCATCTGCCGCCTATGCGCGAACTCGGCGCCATATGGATGCAGGATGGCAAAGGCGGTGCAGGCAGCGGCGCCATGCGTGCCACCCGCGCCGCGACCGCCTGCGGTTTTGTGTTGGGGGCTGAGTTGCGTGCCTGTGGTGTGGACTTCAGTTTCACGCCGGTGCTGGATCTGGATTTTGGTGAAAGTGGCGTGATTGGCGACCGGGCTTTTCATCGCGATGCCCGCGTAGTGAGCATGCTGGCCAAAAGCCTGATGCATGGCCTGCTGCAGGCGGGTATGTCGAACTGCGGCAAGCATTTTCCGGGGCACGGTTACGTCAAGGCAGACTCGCACACCGATATTCCGGTCGACAAGCGCAGTCTCAAGGCTCTGCTGGCCGACGATGCAGCGCCTTACGACTTCTTGAGCAACACACTGTCCAGCATCATGCCTGCCCATGTGATTTACCCCAAGGTGGATGCACGGCCCGCCGGCTTTTCCAGCCGTTGGCTGCAGGATATTTTGCGGGGCCAGCTTCGCTTTGACGGTGCGATCTTCAGCGACGACCTGAGCATGGCTGGCGCTCGCTTGATCGATGGCCGTGAGGTGAGCTACACCGAGGCCGCAGTGGCCGCCCTCAATGCCGGCTGTGACCTCGTGCTGCTGTGCAACCAGTCGCTGGGCGAGGGGCAGGCAGTTGATGAATTGATCGATGGGCTGTCCGAGAGCCTGCTCAAAGGTCACTGGCAAGCCCAGGACCGCAGCGATGAGCGGCGCTTGGCCCTGCTGCCCACAGCGCAGTCGCCAGACTGGGACAGCCTGATGGTCAGCCCCGCTTACATGCAAGCGCTAGATTTGATTCCCTGACGGGGAGGCTGCACGCCACTCCAACGGCCCGATGTGGTCGATGTGCGTCAGATACAGGCGCACATCGAATTCGAGCTGGTGATAGTCGGGGGCCATGTAGGTGCAAAGTTGATAGAAGGCCTTGTCGTGCGCCTTTTCCTTGATGTGCGCCAACTCATGCACTGCAATCATGTTCAAAAACGCGAGAGGTACATCCTTGAACAGGCTGGCGATCCGGATTTCCCGTTTGGCCTTCAATTTATTGCCCTGCACCCGTGAGATGGCGGTGTGGGTGCCCAAGGCATGTGCAATCACCTGCAACTTGCTGTCGAAGGCCACCTTGTTGAGGGGATCGGCCTTGCGCAAGAATTCGTTTTTCAGCTCAGATACGTAGTCGAACAGTGCTTTGTCCGTACGGATGTCGTGTAGATCCTGATATTTGTGACGCAGCCAGCTGCCCAGTTCACCTTTGCCGATCAGCTGGGCTACCTTGTCTTGCAGTGGCTGCGGATAGGCCGTCAGGTACTTGAGGGGCTCGTTGATAGCCGCGCTCACCACCGATCAGTC
>JBJOJH010000242.1:0-4165 GCA_046046715.1 Pseudomonadota bacterium
AGTCGGAAGTGGCCACAAAGACGCCCTCTCTGGCGCTTTGAATGCCACGCTCCAGCATGGCCATGACCTGGCGCACTTGCGTTGGCGTGACCGGCACGGGGCCTAGGCCTCGAAGGTGGTCTCTCACCTGTACATACATCTGCAGATAGTTGCCTGGCACCTCGGGGGCCGTTAATTCCCTGGCACCGTCAGCCGTGTACACCGTCATCTGACCCGGTCGCGGGTCTCGCCCCCAATCACCCAGCGCGTCCACTTTCGGTCTTGAGCCTTTCTTGAGCGCATCCTCCTGCACATCGAGCCCCATCTTTTGAAAGCTGCCACGGGTGCCGTGCACGGTAAAACGCGGTGCGGATCGTCCTACCAGAGCACCCGCGTGCAAAACTACGCGCAGGCCAGGATGCGAGCTTTCGTAGCGAAGCACCGCATGAAAGTAGTCATGCACCACGGCGCCTTCGCGCTGGCAGGCCATGTCCAGCAACAGACTGTCGGGCACGCCAAACAGCTGTAACGCCTGATCCACCACATGCGCCCCCAGGTCGTGCCACAAGCCCGAGCCAGGCAGGTTCTGATCACGCCAGCGATTGGGAACCTCGGGCCGGTAGCGGTCGAAATGGGACTCGAGATGAACAATGCGACCCAACTCCCCGCTCGCCAGCACGCCCTTCAGGGTGAGAAAGTCTGAATCCCAACGACGGTTCTGGAACACAGTCAGCATGCGGCCCGTCTGTTGGGCCACCGCCAGCAGATCTTCAGTTTCTGCCAGCGTCACGGTACAGGGCTTGTCCACCACCACATGCTTGCCAGCCAGCAGGGCTGCTTTGGCCAGTGGGTGGTGACTGGTATTGCTGGTAGCAATCACCACCAGATGGAGATCTGGGTCTGCCAAAACTTCGTCGATGTTGGGACGTACGCAGACTTCGGGCCAATCAGCCAGCACTACCTCGGGCTTGGTGCTGACCACCGTGTGCAGATTCAAACCCGGTACACCGTGGATGAGCGGCGTGTGAAACACCTTGCCCGCCATGCCGTAGCCCACCACGGCCACATTGATGATCGGCGTATTGCTGTCAATAAGGGTTTTCATAGTCTGCAAGAGTCCTGTTGGATGTCTGTCATGATCCCGGGCTCCATTTGCAGCCCATAGAATGATCTTTCACTCATTTTCATAGGAAACCGGCATGAAATTTGGTATCAAACACAGCGCTTTAATGGCAGCCCTGATCGCATCAGCTGTCTCCGCAACTGCGCAGAGCGACCTCAAAGTCGCCATCGATCCCACCTACGAGCCCTTCACTTTCAAGACAGCCGATGGCAAGCCCACCGGTTTTGACGTGGACATCGCCAACGCCCTGTGCGAAAAAATGAAACGCAAATGCGTCTTCGTCGAACAGGTGTGGGACAGCATGATTCCCGGCCTGCAAGCAAAGAAATACGACGTGATCATCAGCTCGATGTCGATCACCGAGGACCGTCTGAAGGTGGTGGACTTCTCTGACAAGTACTACAACACCCCCAGCAAGATCGTGCTGAAAAACGACGTCAAGTTCAGCGGCCCCGCCTCCATCAAGGGTAAGAAGATCGGCGTACTCAAGGGCAGCACCCAAGAGAAGTACGCCATGGGTGAACTCAAGCCCGCTGGCGTGAACATCGTTCCCTACGAGGCTCAAGACCAGGTCTACCTGGACATCAAGTCCGGTCGTTTGGACGGCACCGTCGCCGACATCCTGGAAGTGGGCGGTGGTTTCCTCAGCAAGCCTGAGGGCAAGGACTACACCACGGTGGGTGAGCCCCTGTTCATACCGAAGTACTTCGGCTCGGGTGCCGGCGTGGCCATGCGCAAGGGGCAAAAGGAGCTGAAGGCCAGCGTCAACAGCGCGATCAAAGCCATCCGCGCCGACGGCACCTACAAGAAGCTCAACGACAAGTACTTCAAGATGGACGTCTGGGGTAACTGAGGTTACTCACCTTCAGCCCCGAGTTCTTGAATGAGTGGTTACTACCTCTCCATCCTGCAAGGCGCCGGCCTGACCATTGCGGTCTCGCTGGTGTCCTTGCTGGTGTCTATTGCTCTGGGCTTACTGGGCGCCACGGCCAAACTGTCGGGCAGGCGCCCCCTGGTGTGGGCCGCAACCGCCTACACCACTCTCATACGCGGCATCCCCGATCTGGTGGTGATGCTGCTGGTTTTTTATGGTGGCACCATCGGCCTGAATGCCGTGATGGAAGCCTTGGGAAGCGAAGAGTCGATCGACATCAACCCCTTCGTGGCCGGCGTGCTCACCATTGGTTTCATTTACGGCGCCTACATGACCGAGACCTTTCGAGGCGCCATACTGGCCATTCCGCCGGGGCAAATGGAGGCCGCATGGGCTTTTGGCATGGGGCGGGTACAGACCTTTTTCCGCATCACGTTGCCCCAGATGGTGCGTTATGCCCTTCCCGGCTTTACCAATAACTGGCTGGTTTTGATCAAGACGACGGCCCTGGTCAGCCTGATTGGCTTGCAGGAAATGACCTACATCGCCAAGCAGGCCAGTTCCGCCACCCGGTCACCTTTTGTGTTTTTCTTGTTCACAGCGGCCTTGTTTCTGGTTTACACCTCGGCTTCACTGTGGGTGTTGCGGCGCATGAGCCAACGCTACAGTCTGGGCACACGGCAGGTGGCGCACTAGATGAGCTGGGACGTCATTTTTGAGCCAGCCAACCTCGCCCTGTACGGCGAAGGTGTGTTGACCACCCTGTACTTGCTGCTGTCGTCCCTGGCGGCCGGAGCAGTGCTGGCGGTGTTGATGGCCCTGGGCCTGACCAGCCGTTCTGCCTGGCTCACAAAATCCATAGGTGCCTACACCTATGTGATACGCGGCACGCCACTGCTGATACAGGTCTACCTGATTTACTACGGCCTGGGTCAGCTCGAATGGATACAGGCACGTTGGGACGACGTATGGCCCTGGACGCACTTCAAAGAGCCTTTCTTTTGTGCCTGGCTGGCCTTTACCTTGAACACTGCAGGCTACACGGCCGAAATCATCGCTGGCGCCATACGTGAAACCCCCGCTGGTGAGATCGAGGCTGCCCAAGCCGTGGGCATGAGCCGCTGGCAACTGCTGCGCCATATCGTGCTGCCGAGCGCCTTGCGACGTTCTCTGCCTGCCTACAGCAACGAAGTAGTGATGCTGCTGCAAAGCACCAGCATTGCCAGTGCCGTGCCGGCCATGCTGGACATCACAGCCGCTGCGAGCCGGGTTTACTCTGACTTTTACTTGCCGTTTGAAGCCTATATGTTTGCCGCTGGCTTGTATTTGTGCATCACTTTTGCACTTGTTGGTCTGTTCAAGCTGGCAGAACGGCGTTTTCTGGCCTACATGGCGCCCCGCCGCTAAGCCAAGAACCCATCTGTGTCACCACCCTGTCGCCCGCTTAATCTGACTCATGCGTCGCGTTGATCACCCCCTTTTGAGCTCCAGCATCGGCAGCCAACGAGTGCTGACCAGTCTGCATTTCGGCCAGATCGGTGCCCGGCCCAAGGTGTACATCCAGGCCAGCCTGCACGCAGAGGAGCTGCCTGGCATGCTGGTGGCCCACCATCTGCGCAGTTTGCTGCAGGCAGAAGAAGACGCGGGCAGATTGAGTGGCGAGGTGGTGCTGGTGCCCGTGGCCAACCCCATCGGCCTGGCCCAACGGGTCGATCACAAACCCATGGGCCGCTTTGAGCTGGGCAGCTCAGAAAACTTCAACCGCCACTACCCGGCCCTGGCTCAGGCGATCTGGCCCAAGGTTCAAGCCAGCCTAGAGCAGGACGCCAGCGCCAACCGTGACCTGATCCGCGCCGCCGTGCAAGATTTTTTGGCCACCTGGGTGCCAGATACCGAGCTGCAGAGTCTGCGCAAAACTCTGCTTACCTTGTCTGCGGACGCCGATCGTGTGCTGGACTTGCACTGCGACTGCGAAGCCGTCATCCATCTTTACAGCGAAGACGTGTGCTGGGCAGACATCGAGCCTCTGGCTCGGCTGTTGCAGTGCCGTGCAGTCTTGCTGGCACATAACTCTGGCGGTGCTGCTTTTGACGAGTCGTTGTCAGGTTTGTGGTGGCAGTTGGCTGAACTGGCCCGGGCCGATGGCCTGGATGTGCCCATTCCTCAGGCCTGTGCCAGCACCACGGTCG
>JBJOJH010000243.1:0-3002 GCA_046046715.1 Pseudomonadota bacterium
AAGGCAAAAATTCGAGTGCAGCCTGAGGCGGCCGGATGCTGTGGATGCGAGCCAGCTCTCGGCCCAGGCGTTCGGTCAGCTGCTGCCGGTTGCCGCCGAGTGCCAGGTCTTTCACCATGGCGTGGGCCGCCGCGGTGCCTGCGATTCGTCGCATGATGAAGAAGGGGCGCCCCATCACGTCTCGATCCAGGCAGAGCCAAAGAGGCTCGGGCACCGTCACGCCCGCTTCAAAAGCGACCCGCAGCAGCGCAAACTCCTGCGCCCGACCGTGACTGACCGACACGCCAGACGGCGAATCGCAGCGCAAAACGGCTTGCAGCAGACCGTGGTGGGGCCCGCCTTCTATCCGCGCGTCGATCAACCAGTTTTCCTGGATGGCACCACCCGACAAGATGCGTGCTTCCTGAATCTGTACCGACCGCGCACAAGCGGCCTGCGCAAGAAAGCGGCTGAGTGCTTGCTGCGTCTCGGGGCTCATGGGGTGCCGTGTGGGGTTGTAGGCTTGGCCGCCACCTGGCCGTCGAGCATCTTTTTGGCCATGCTCCAGCGGTGCGTTTCGTTGGGGCCGTCGTAGATCCGAAAGGCCCGTATGTCCTTGAAGATGCGCATCACCACGGTTTCGCCAGTCACGCCCTGGCCGCCCAGGATTTGCACACAGCGGTCGACCACGCGCCATTCGGCTTCGGAGCAGACGGTTTTGGCGCGGCTGGATTCAAAATTGCAGCTTTCACCCTGGTCGAGCAACCAGGCGGTGTGCCAGATGTGCAGGCGGGCGGTGTGCAGGTCCATGTCGTTGTCGGCCAGCATATAGCCCACGCCCTCGTGGTCGCCCAAACGTTGCCCAAAGGCCTGGCGCTTGCGTGCGTAAGCCAGGGCCACGTCGTGCGCGCGGCGCGCCTGACCGAGCCAGCGCATGCAGTGGGTGAGCCGTGCTGGCGCCAGGCGCACCTGTGCGTATCGAAAGCCTTTGCCCACCTCACCCAGCACGTCGCTGGCCGGCACCCGCAAATTGCTGAAGCGCAGCACCCCGTGCCCTCCGGTGAAGCAACTGTCGAGGGCGTCCATGCTCCGCACCAGCTCGATGCCAGGGCGGTTCATGTCACTCAGAAACATTGTGGCGCGGCCATCTTCTGTCTTGGCCATGATGATGGCGTAATCGGCGCCATCTGCACCTGTGATGAACCACTTGGTGCCGTTGATCAGGTAGTCGTCACCATCGCGCACGGCAGTGGTCATGAGCAACGAGGGGTCGGCGCCTGCGCCGGGCGGCGGCTCGGTCATGGCAAAGCAGGAGCGGGTGTGGCCCTGCACCTGGGGGCGGAGCCAGCGCTCTTTTTGTGCCGGTGTGGCCACGGCTTCCATGAGGTGGATGTTGCCCTCGTCCGGCGCATGGATGTTCAATGCCGTAGGCCCCAGGTTGGAGTAGCCGGCTTCTTCAAACACCACCGCCTTGGCCAGGTGCGACAGGCCCAGCCCCCCCATTTCTGGCGACGCGTGAGGCGTCAACAGGCCCGCCGAGCGTCCCATGGCCACCAGTTCCCGCCGCAGATCCTCGCTCGGGCCATGTTCGCCCAGGCGGGGATCTTGCTCCATGGGGATGATGTGCTCTGCCACAAATTGCCGGGTGCGATCGCGCAGCTCGACCAGTTCGGGTGGCAATGAAAAATCCATGCAGTGCTCCTCGTGGGGGTCTTCAAACCCGGTTGACGAAGAATAACAGCGACGATCGTAAATACGGCTAAAACAAGCCGGAGGCCATGTTGATGGTGAGCGCCACCAGGGTGGTGTTGAAAAAGAAGGCCAGAACGCAGTGCACCGTTCCCGTGCGCCGCATTTTGCGGCTGGTAAAGCTCACGTCGGCAGTCTGGCCTGAGGTACCGATCACACAGGAAAAGTACAAAAAATCCCCGTAATCCGGCGGGTGTCCGCCTGGGAAATCAAGGCCGCCGTGGTTGCCGTTCTCGACCGTGGCGTAGTAGTCATGGGCATAGTGCAGGGCAAACATCACCTGGGTAAAGGCCCACGAGGACGCGATCGTGATGGCTGCTAACGCCATGTGAGCGTAACGCTCCTCGCCGTGGAGGTTTTTAGCGACGGCCATTTCGGCAACGATGGCCCCTATGCATGCCAAGGCCGCAGCCACTACCAGAATCAGTACCACTGCGCTGCCCTCGTCTTGCTGTAAGGCTCGGGTGCGCATTTTTTCGAATGACGACCAGAACATCATCTTCATGGCCAGCAGGAGATAAAGCCCCGCACCCAGGTTCCAGGCGATGATGGCGCGGGTGATGGGCACCATTTCCGATTGGGGCAGCAAGTAAAGGCTCGCGAACCCCCCACAGATGCAGACCAACAACCTGGGGCGCGCCAGCAAAAACCGCACGAGGTAGGGCCTGTTCGTCGGCTTCTTTTCGGGGATTGAGCTCATGCGGCCAGACGCAAAATCGTAGCCTGTGAGTAGGTTTCAACGCCCTCGTCTGTGCGGCAACATCGCCAAGAGAACCCCGTCTTTGAGAACCGTGTGGTGGTAGATAGCCGCAGCGGCGTGCAGACCGGCCAGCAACATGATGGCGTCACCGAGGAACTCATGCACATCGCCCCAGTCCGCTACATTGGCAATGGGTGAGTTTGAAATCAGGGGCATCTGCTCAACACGCAGGCCACCCAGCAAGGTGAGGGGATGGCCCTCGGAGCCCAGAGCCAGCAAAGCCGTCATGGGCAACATCAACATCAGCAGCCACAGAGCCAGGTGAGCCAGCTTGGCTGACCGTTGCATCCAGCTGGCCATGGCGAATTGGGGCGCGGCCGGGCGTATAGCCACCCAAAGTAGCCTTAGCAAGGTCAGGACCAACACCGCAATTCCGAGTGACTCGTGCCAGACGATGTCGCTGCGGCTGGCTGGGTCGATCCCTTGCCGCATCAGCCGGCCAAATCCGCCCGGCCCCAGGATAAAAGCAATAGTGACGACGATCGCCGTGACCCAATGGAAAGCTCTACTGAGT
>JBJOJH010000244.1:0-4084 GCA_046046715.1 Pseudomonadota bacterium
CCATGCCCACCCCCTTGATCAGGAGCGGGAATGCTCCTCCGTGTGCGCCGTAGTCACGGGTATCCAGTCCGGTGTGCGACTCGAAGGTCGTACCACGGCTGCGGTACAGCGTGCCCATGAAGAACGAGCTGTGGGCATAGCGGCGCACCACATTGTTCTTGCGGCGCACCCATTCAGCGTTGTCGTTCGTGGTGCCGGCCATGGCGTGGCCAAACAGCAGCAAATCGCCCAGCCGGATATCCACCATCACGGCCACGCCAGCGTCTTTGGCCGCCTGCACCAGACCCAGGCCCAGCGTCAGGGCCATGTCGCGGGTGAACTCGGGGAATTGCAGTTCGTTTTCCTGCTGTTGCAGGGTGGCGAGCAGGGCTTTTTCGTCTTCGAGAGTGGTCATAAGCGCAATGTCGCTCAAAAAGTATAGTTTTGGTAAGCGGTCAAGCCAGGTGCTTGCCTATCACCCCCGCCAGCTCAAACATGCTGACCTGCGGCTTGCCAAAAACCGGCAACAGCTTGGCATCGGCATTGATGGTGCGTTTGTCCTTGGCGTCCTGCAGGCCCTGGGCCTTGATGTAGTCCCACAGCTTTTTGATGACCTCGGTGCGTGCCACGGCGTCTGCGCCGATCACGGCGGCCAATGCCGGGCTGGGCGTCATGCCGCTGGCAGCGGTGGTCTTGCGTGGCGCGCGCGGGGTTTTGGCAGCGGCTTTCACGGCGGGCTTGGCGGCTGACTTTGCTCCAGCCTTTGCGGGCGCCTTGGCGCTGGTTTTGGCAGCTGTTCTGGACGCGGCTGCCTTGGCTGCACCGGCCCGGGGCGGGAACTTGCTGGGCGCGAACTCAAAGTTCACTTTGCCGGCCTCGGCGTCCCAGGCCAGCATGGCCTTGAAGGGGCGACGGGTGCGCATCGAAACAAACTTGTCGAGCTCATCGGTTTTGCCTGTGGCCAACAGCTTCTGCATCTGTGAGCGCTCAATGGGCTGCTGCAAGATGATCTGACCGCTCTTGAAGTCGCAGCCCGGTGTGACCTGCGCCAGGGTGGGCACCGACTTTTCACAGACGTAGTTCTTGCCGTGCTCAAACACGGGGCTACCGCATTTGGGGCAGGCGCCCAGGCTGTCTTGAGCGCCAAAATCGATCAGCTCGCCGCTGTCTTCGGCGGAACGGTCGTCGCCAAAGTCGAATTCGAGCTTGAAGTTCTTCGCTTCTTCGTCAAATTTGAGGGCCACCTCGGCCGTGAAGGGCCAGCCGGCCTTGGAGCGAAAACCTTCCAGCGGACCGATCTTCTTGTCACGCATGAACTGCTCGACTTCAGCCAGCTCAAAGGTGCGCCCCGCAGGCGACTTGCCAAATGAGAAGCCACAACCGTCGCTGTGACCGTCGGCACCTGTGCAGGTGTAGCGGCGGTAGTTTTCTTTAACCACGCCGCCGCAGTTGGGGCACGGGGCGGCCAGCGTGGCGTAGTCACCTGGGATGGTGTCGCGGTCATATTCCTTGGCCATTTTCACCAGGCGTTCGGTCATGGCGGCGATTTCGGCCATGAAGTGGTCGCGACTGAGCTTGCCCTGCTCCATCTGCGCCAGCTTGTATTCCCACTCCCCGGTGAGCTCGGCCTTGGAAAGCTCTTCCACGCCCAGGCCGCGCAACAGGGTCATGAGCTGAAAGGCCTTGGCGGTGGGGATGAGTTCGCGGCCTTCGCGCAGCATGTATTTTTCGGCAATCAGGCCTTCGATGATGCTGGATCGGGTGGCTGGCGTGCCCAGGCCTTTTTCCTGCATGGCTTCGCGCAGCTCATCGTCTTCCACGGTTTTGCCAGCGCCTTCCATGGCACCGAGCAAGGTGGCTTCTGAGTAACGGGCAGGGGGCTTGGTTTTCAGGCCCCGGGGATCCACAACGATCGTCTGCACCTTTTCGCCAGGCTGCACTGGCACCAGGTTCTGGCCCTTGTCGCCGTCTTTGGCATCGGCCACTTCGTCAGCGGCTTCCTTACCGTAGATGGCCAGCCAGCCCGGCTTGACCAGCACCTTGCCTTCGGTTTTGAAGGCGTGCTGTGCTCCTGCATGTGAAACAGTCGAAATTCGCGTGGTGACCTGGTATTCGGCGCTGGGGAAAAACACCGCCATGAAGCGGCGCACCACCAGGTCGTACAGTTTTTGCTCGGCTTCACTCAGGCCGCTAGGCGCTTGCAGCGTGGGGATGATGGCAAAGTGGTCGCTGACCTTGGCGTTGTCGAACACGCGCTTGGTGGGCTTGATGTAGCTGTTGTTCAGTGCGGTAAGCGCGTGCGGCGCCAGGTGGCGCATGCCGCTGTCGGCCAGCATCTCAAACGTTTGCTTGACCACGGGCACGTAGTCTTCGGGCAGGTTGCGCGAATCGGTCCGCGGGTAGGTCAAGGCTTTGTGGCGCTCATACAGGCTTTGCGCAATCGACAGCGTGGTTTTGGCGCTGAAGCCAAACTTGCCGTTGGCCTCGCGCTGCAGGCTGGTCAGGTCAAACAGCAGGGGGCTGGCCTGGGTGGTGGGTTTGCTTTCTTCGGTGACGGTGGCGGGCTTGCCATGGGCGGCGTCGGCAATGGCCTGCGCCTCGGTCTGACTCCATACCCGGTCGGCCTTTTTCTCAGCATCGTCCGCATCACGCTTGTGCTGGGGGTTAAACCACTTGGCCGGGTACTCCCCGGCCTGCGCGGCAAAGGTGGCGTGGATTTCCCAGTAGCTGCGGCTGATGAATTTGCGGATTTGCTCTTCGCGCTCCACCACCACACTGAGGGTGGGCGTCTGCACGCGGCCCACGGTGGTCAAGAAAAAGCCGCCATCGCGCGAGTTGAAGGCCGTCATGGCGCGGGTGCCGTTGATGCCGACCAGCCAATCAGCCTCGCTTCGGCAACGTGCAGCGTCGGCCAGCGGGCGCATTTGCTGATCCGGGCGCAGGGCGTTGAAGCCGTCGCGGATGGCCTGGGGTGTCATGGACTGCAGCCACAGGCGGCTGACGGGCTTGCCCAGGGGCTTGGCACCGCCGGCGTACTGCTCGATCAGGCGAAAGATCAGCTCCCCTTCCCGGCCCGCGTCGCAGGCGTTGATGAGCTGGTCCACATCCTTGCGCTTGGCCAGCTTGACCACCGCGTTGAGACGGGTCTTGGTTTTGTCGACCGGTTTCAGATCAAAGTGCGGCGGGATCACCGGCAGGTGCGCAAAGCTCCACTTGCCGCGCTTGACATCAAAGGCCTCGGGGGCCTGAATTTCGACCAGGTGACCGACGGCGCTGGTGACCACATAGCGCTCGTTTTCGAAGTGTTCATCGAGTTTGTCGAACTTGCCGGCCACGGGCGTGAGCGCCCGCACGATGTCTTGTGCCACCGATGGTTTTTCTGCAATGACCAATGTTTTCATCTGACTACAATCCGTTTCCTCGCGCGCTGGCGCATGCACACACGGGCACGCACACGCGCACCCATACGATTCACCATATCAAATTTTCGGCCGTGTCCAAACAAACGGGTTCAGCTGGTCAGCGTCGTATTCAGACCCGGCGTTCAGGTGTGCATGGCAGAGGGGTGTTTGCCCTGCAAGACCTGGCCGAAGGTGAAACCATCATCGAATACACCGGCGAAATCATCACCTGGGACGAAGCGATGGATCGCCATCCGCACGACCCCGAGCAACCCAACCACACGTTTTACTTCCATGTGGACGAAGACCGTGTGATTGATGCCTTGTATGGCGGCAATTCATCGCGTTGGATCAACCATTCCTGCGACCCCAACTGCGAGGCCGACGAGGTGAATGGCCGGGTTTTCATCAAGGCGCTGCGCAATATCGCGGCAGGCGAGGAGCTGAACTACGACTACGGGCTGGTGATTGAGGAGCGCTACACCGCCAAACTCAAGGCTGAGTACCCCTGCTGGTGTGGCGCTGCCCAGTGCCGAGGCACCTTGCTGGCACCCAAGCGCCGCCCGCTTCGGTCCACCCGCCGGTGACCCCTGCCATGCGCTGGGATGCCGAAACCCTGTGGGAGCAGGTGCAGCCTTTGTTGCCGGGGTTCTCGGTCGAGGTCTTGCCTCAAATCGATTCCACCAATTCCGAGCTCATGCGCC
>JBJOJH010000245.1:0-3997 GCA_046046715.1 Pseudomonadota bacterium
GTTGTCGGAGATGGCCAACTCGTTGGTCAAGCCCGTGCTGCAAACCGCTCCCGGCGCTGCGGACGTGACCGTCTTTGGAGAGCGCAAGTTCGCGATGCGCATTTGGGTGGACCCGGACAAGCTGGCGGCCTACAAGCTCACGATTCAGGATCTTGAAGATGCCCTGCGTCGCTCGAATCTGGAGGTTCCGGCGGGCCGCATCGAGAGCCGCTTGCGCGAGTTCAACGTGACTGCAGCCACCGATCTGCAACGCCCGCAGGAGTTTTCGCAGGTGGTGATCCGCACGGTCAACGGCCTGTCGGTGCGTATTGGCGATGTTGCCCGCGTACAGCAGGGGCCGGCCGAGGAGCGCTCCAGCGTGCGCTTGAATGGGCGCGACTCCGTAGGTTTGGGGGTGATCCGCCAGGCCACGGCCAACCCTCTCGAGTTGTCCGCCGGGGTGCGCCAACTGCTCGAGAAGGTACAGCGTGACTTGCCGCCAGGCGTGGTGGTGGATGTGGCCAACGACAACTCGGTTTTTATTGACCGTTCCATCAAAGGCGTGTTTCAAACCATCCTTGAAGCATCGATTCTGGTGGCCTTGGTGATTTTTGTGTTTTTGCGCACCCTGCGTGCCTCCTTGATTCCGCTGGTCACCATACCGGTGGCCCTGATCGGCACCTTTGCCCTGATGGCCCTGGCAGGCTTCAGTATCAACACCCTCACCCTGCTGGCGCTGGTGCTGGCCATCGGCTTGGTGGTGGACGATGCCATCGTGATGCTGGAGAACATCTACCGTCACATCGAGGAGGGCATGCCCCCCTTTCAGGCTGCCATTCAGGGAGCCCGTGAGGTGGGTTTTGCCATTGTGGCCATGACCATGACTCTGGTGGCGGTGTACGCCCCGCTGGCCTTTGCGCCGGGTCGTACCGGGCGCTTGTTCACCGAATTCGCCCTGGCTCTGGCCGGTGCCGTGGTGGTGTCTGGGGTGGTGGCGCTGACCTTGTCGCCCATGCTGTCGTCGGTGTTGCTGCGGCACAACCCCAAGCCATCAGCCTTTGACCGTGGCATGGAAGGCGTACTCCAGGCGGTGACCCGGGGCTATGGCCGTTTTCTGGGCTGGACCCTGCGACACCGTTGGGTGGTGGTGCTGGTGATGGTGGGCAGCGGTGTGCTCACTTACTTGGTTCAGCTTGACATCAAGCGCGAGTTGTCACCCATCGAGGACCGTGGTGTGGTGCTGGCGCAAGTGAACGCCCCCGACGGCGCAACCCTTGACTACACCAACCGCTATGCCCAGGCCATCGAGCGCGTGGGCGAGAAATATCCCGAGTTCGACAAGATTTTTGCCACCATTGGTAACCCCACAGTTGCCCAAGGCAATATCTTCTTTCGGGCCGTGCCTTGGGAAGAGCGCCAGCGCACTACCCTGGAGATGGCGCGAGACATGACTGGCCGCGTGTCTAGCCTGTCTGGTGTGACAGCGTTTCCGATAACCCCGCCCTCGCTAGGGCAGGGTTTCACGCAGCGACCCATCAACTTTGTGATCATCACTTCCGACAGCTACCAGAATCTGTCTCAGACCGTCCGTGCATTTCAGGATGAGCTGGCCAAGAACCCTGGCTTTGTGCAGGTGGATACGGATCTGCGACTGAATAAGCCAGAAATTCGACTGGAAGTGGACCGGGAACGGGCGGCCGACATGGGTGTGGGAGTGGATGCCATTGCCCGCGCTGTCGAGACCATGCTGGGTGGGCGCAACGTGACCCGCTACAAGCGCGAAGGCGAGCAATACGACGTGATTGTGCAGACCAACCCGTCTGGTCGCTCCACGCCGGAAGACATCGAAAAAATCTTTGTCCGTGGGCGTGGCGATGCCATGATTCCTCTGTCTGCGCTGGTCAAGATTCGTGAGGTGGTGGCACCGCGGGAACTGAACCACTTTGCCCAGCGTCGCTCAGCCACGATCACGGCCAATCTGTCGGTTACCTATTCGCTGGGCGAAGCGCTGGACTTCATGGACGCCACGGCTAAGACAGTACTTAAGCCCGGTTACGCCACTGACCTCAACGGCACCAGCCGCGAGTTCCGCAAATCGTCTGACTCACTGTCTCTGGTGTTTGTGCTGGCCCTGGTGTTTATTTTTCTGGTGTTGGCCGCGCAGTTTGAAAGTTTTGTTGATCCCTTTGTGATTCTGTTCAGCGTGCCTTTGTCCATGGCAGGTGCTCTGTTGGCCCTGAAGTGGTCGGGCGGCACTTTGAATGTGTTCAGCCAGATTGGTTTGATTACTCTGGTGGGCCTGATCACCAAACACGGCATTTTGATTGTGGAATTTGCCAACCAACTGCGCGAGCAGGGCATGGAAACTGTGCAGGCCATCAAACAGTCTGCTACCCAGCGCCTGCGGCCTATCATGATGACGACGGGCGCCATGGTGCTGGGTGCTGTACCCCTGGCCTTGGCCACGGGGGCCGGGGCCGAGAGCCGGCGCCAGATAGGCTGGGTCATTGTGGGCGGCATGAGCCTGGGCACTTTGCTCACGATCTTTGTGGTGCCCACCATGTACACCTTGCTCGCACGCAAGCATGCGCCGGGTGCCATCAAGACCGTGGTGGTAGATCACATCCACGATACGGCAGGGCACGAGGGCTCGCCTGCCCACACAGCAGCTCAACAGCAGGGTGCTTGAGTCGTTGCAGCGTCTAGCTGCTTAGATCGCGCCGTCGAACATCATCACATCGACTTCATCACCCGGGGCTACGTTGCCCTGGTGGTGGTGCAGCACGATCAGGCCGTTGGCCTGCACCATGGAGCTCAGCACGCCTGAGCCCTGATTGCCGGTGGTGCGTACCTCAAGCGTGCCGTTTGCGCCGGCTGCGACGATGCCGCGCTGGTACTCGGTGCGTCCGGGCTTTTTCCGCATTGCTTCCAGACTATGAGCCCTGAGCAGCACTGGCGCTATGACCTGGCATCCCATCATGCTTTGTAGGGCGGGGCGGACAAATGCCAAAAAGGTGACCATCACGGCCACCGGATTGCCCGGCAAGCCAAACATGATGGCCGCCGTGCTGCCAGTGCCTATACGACCCACTGCCATGGGCCGGCCCGGCCGCATGGCAATACGCCAAAAGGCCACATCGCCCAGTTTTTTCATCATGGCCTTGGTGTGATCGGCTTCACCCACGCTCACCCCCCCACTGGTGATGATGGCGTCGGCCACGTCGGCGGCATGCAGGAATGCTGCCTCCAAGGCTTGGGGGTCGTCTGGGACCAGGCCCAGGTCCACACCTTCACAACCCAGGCGTGCCAGCAAGCCTGCAATCGTGTAGCGATTGCTGTCGTACACGGCGCCCTCGCGAGGTGCTTCGCCGAGATTCAGAATTTCGTCGCCGGTCGAAAAATAAGCCACTTTCAACCGTCGGCGCACTTGCACTTCTGCTTGGCCCAGGCTGGCCAGCAAACCACAGGCAGCCGGGGATAGCAACTGCCCTGCCGTCAGGGCAACGCTGCCTGCCATCAGGTCCTCGCCCGCCAGTCGCCGGTTGTCACCTGGCCGCACCACACCAGGTGCTAGAACGATGCTGTCAGGCTCATGCGTCTTGACCAGCTCTTGTGGCACCACGGTGTCCAGCCCCGCGGGCAAGATCGCGCCGGTCATGATCTTGAGGCATTCGCCCGCCGCCACGGTGCCACGCCAGGCACGGCCTGCCAGCGCCGTGCCCACCACGCGCAGCACGGTAGGTTGGTCGGTTCGCAGCTCACCGGCTTGAAAGGCGTAGCCATCCATGGCGGAGTTGTCGTGCGGCGGCACGCTGATGGGTGACATCACGTCTGCCGCCAGCACCCGCCCCAGTGCCTGGGTTAACGGCACTTGCTCAACCTCACTGACCGGCTGCACCAATTGCCTTAAAAACGCATGGACTGACGCCACACTCAAGGCCTGCGGGTCGTAGCCCTCCAACTCGGCGGCAATCTCATCCAGTGACTTCATACTTGCTCCAACGCTTTCAGCTCAGCC
>JBJOJH010000246.1:0-5222 GCA_046046715.1 Pseudomonadota bacterium
CCCACGCATGTGCCAAAAAGTCGAGGTATTGCGGGCTGTGGATGGTGCCCAAGGCGGGCGCATCGATGCGCTCTGCCATTTGCACCTCCCCCAGGCCCCGTCGACGCAGCTCGGCCAGCACTAGGTCCTGCCGCGCCGGCACCTCGAAACAAGGCACCAGCTGGCCCCGAAACATTTCAAACCGGCCCTGATGCTGGGCGTGTATGGGGTTGTAGAAGGTGATCATGCAGTCTTACGCTGCAGCACAGGCCGCAGTGCCAAGCCCGTGTGCGTGCCCAGCGCCACCACGGCCTCGGGTGGGGCGGCGGCAACGATCCGGCCACCGGCATTGCCGCCGTCTGGCCCCAGGTCTATCACCCAATCGGCCTCAGCAATCACATCCAGGTCATGCTCAATAACGACCACGCTGTGGCCGCCGTTGACCAGCCGGTGCAGCACATGGATGAGCTTTTCCACGTCGGCCATGTGCAGGCCCACCGTGGGCTCGTCCAGCACATACAGGGTGTGAGGCGCCTTCTGGCCGCGCCGGGTGATGTCGTCTCGCACCTTGCTAAGCTCCGTCACCAGCTTGATACGTTGGGCCTCGCCACCGCTCAGCGTGGGCGATGGCTGGCCGAGGGTGAGATAACCCAGGCCGACATCTTTGAGCAACTGCAAGGGGTGGCTGATGTTGGGCATGCTGGCAAAAAAGTCGACCGCTTCGTCCACCTCCATATTCAGCACATCGCCGATGTTCTTGCCGCGCCAGGTCACTGCCAGTGTTTCGGGATTGAAACGTGCGCCATGGCAGGTTTCGCACTTCACCTTCACATCCGGCAAAAAGCTCATGGCGATGGTGCGTATGCCCTGCCCTTCGCAGCTGGGGCAACGGCCGGGGCCAGTGTTGAAGCTAAAGCGGTTGGCCGCGTAGCCCCGCGCCCGCGCTTCAAGGGTGTCGGCAAAAAGTTTGCGGATGGTGTCCCAAAAACCGATGTAGGTGGCGGGGCAGCTACGGGGCGTCTTGCCGATGGGCGTTTGATCAACCTCCAGCACACGGTCGACCGTCTCGTAGCCCGCCACTGATCCGCAGCCCACCCAGTGTATTTTTTCACCTGCATCGAGAGCATCTCGCCCCGCCTTGGTGCTGCGTTTGTTGACCGCGGTTTGCACATTGGCCAACAAAACCTCCCGGGCCAACGTCGACTTGCCCGAACCCGATACACCCGTAATGGCCACCAGGCGTTTGAGGGGGACTTCGACATCGACCTGCTGCAGGTTGTGGAGATGGGCGCCTGTGAGGCTGAGCCAGTTGAGCTCGGGCGCGCTTTGCGCACCTGAACAACTGGGGTCAGAACTAATGGGGTCAGAGCCCGAGTTTCGCTGTGCGAAATCGGGATCCGACCCCAATTGTTCTGAGGTGGGCGACGATTTCTGTGTATCCCCGCAGTATGAGGAGCTCGCCTCACCGCCCCGCGCAGAAGCAACCACCACCCGTCGCGGCTGCATCGGGTGCCTCATGGCGTGCAGCAAATAGCGACCGGTTTGGGAATCTGCTGCACTTTCCAGATCGGCCACTGAACCCTGGGCCACCAGGCGGCCACCGCGCTTGCCGGCGCTGGGGCCGATGTCGATCAGGTGGTCGGCATGGCGGATGGTGTCTTCGTCGTGCTCCACAACCACCAGAGTGTTGCCCTTGTCACTCAGGCTTTGCAGGGCGCCCAGCAAGATCTTGTTGTCGCGCGCATGCAAGCCAATGGTAGGCTCGTCCAGCACGTAACAAACGCCTTGCAGGTTGCTGCCCAACTGGGCAGCCAGGCGTATGCGCTGCGCCTCACCACCACTGAGCGTGGGGGCGCCCCGGTCCAGCGTGAGGTAGCCCAAACCAACCTCTTCCAAAAACAAAAGTCGGCTTTTGATCTCGGGGATCAGGTCCCGAGCGATATCCGCCTCACGCGCACTCAGGCGCTCGGGCTCAGCCAGGGTTTCCACCCAGCGGCGAATGTCAGTAACCGACAAACGGGCAATGTCGGTAATGCCCACATCGGCGAACTTCACCGCACGAGCTACCGCGTTCAGCCGGGTGCCTTCACAGCGGGGGCAGACGGCATCCACCAGATCATCGACCTCGGGCTCGGCAAAGGTCTGCTCGCGGCCCTTGTTGTCGTCATCCCTCACTGAATCATCAAACACCTTGCGCTGCTCTTTGGTCAGCGCCACACCGGTGCCCACACAGTCGGGGCACCAGCCGTGCTTGCTGTTGTAACTAAACAGACGCGGGTCCAACTCGGCATAGCTGGTGCTGCAGGTCGGGCAGGCGCGTTTGGTCGAGAACACCTGCAGCTTGCCTATGTGGGCCGTGGGCAAGCCATCGTCCATCGCCTCTTGCAAGGCGCCCAGGTCGCTGAGCACATGCACCACGCCCTTGCCGTGCACCAGGGCTGCCGACAAGGCCTCGCGCAAGGCGGTTTCGGCACCGGGGTGGATGTCCAGGCTCATCACCGGCAGCTCGATGGTGTGCTCCTTGAAACGGTCCAGCCGGGCAAAGGGTGTGACGGGCACAAAGTTGCCGTCTACCCTCAGGTGGGTGTAGCCGCGCGGCCGGGCCCAATCGGCCAGCTCGGTGTAGACACCCTTGCGGTTCATCACCAAAGGTGCCAGCAAGCCGATATGCTGCCCCCGGAAAGTCTTCATCAGCTGCGCGGCAATACTGTCTGGCGTTTGGGGCGCCACAGCTGCGCCGTCCTTGATGCAGTGCTGGGTGCCCAGCTTGACGTACAGCAGGCGCAAAAAGTGCCACACCTCGGTGGTCGTACCCACCGTGGATTTGCGCCCGCCCCGGCTGAGTCGCTGCTCGATGGCCACGGTGGGCGGTATGCCGTAAACCGCATCCACTTCAGGGCGACCCGCGGGCTGCACGATGGAGCGGGCATAAGCGTTCAGGCTTTCCAGATAGCGGCGCTGTCCCTCGTTGAACAGGATGTCAAAGGCCAAGGTGGACTTGCCCGAGCCGCTGACCCCCGTGATCACATTGAACTTGCCACGCGGAATGCTCACGTTCAGTGACTTGAGGTTGTTCTCCCGCGCGTTGACGATCTGGATGGCTGAGTCCACCGCCGGCGCCCAGGCGGCGCGCGGCTCCTGCACAGTGTGCACGCCCGCACCCAGGGCGCTGTCGTACTCGCGCAGAGCCAGCCCCGTGTGCGAACTGGGATGGCGGCGCACCTCCTCGGGGGTGCCAACCACCACGATTTCGCCACCGCCCTCGCCACCTTCGGGCCCCAGGTCGATCAGCCAGTCGCTGGCGCGAATCACGTCCAGGTTGTGCTCGATGACCAGCAGGCTGTGCCCGGCGTCCAGCAGCTTGCGCAGAGCACGCATCAACTTGGCGATGTCGTCAAAGTGCAAGCCCGTGGTGGGCTCGTCAAACATAAAGAGCACACCGCGCCGAGCCACCGCCTGCCGGCTGGCAGTGGCGCTTTTGGCAGCGTCCGCCAGAAAGCCTGCCAGCTTGAGGCGCTGGGCTTCGCCGCCACTCAGGGTGGGTACGGGCTGGCCCAGGCGTACATACTCCAGGCCCACATCCACAATGGGCTGCAGCGCGCGTATCACGTCCCGGTCGGCTGCAAAAATGGCGGCGGCCTCGCTCACCGTGAGGTTCAGTACGTCGGCCACATTCAGGCTCAGCACCCGGGCCTGCAAGCTGGCGGGGTGGGCATCGGGTAGCTGGGCACCCGCCACGGCCGACCCGAGCAACTTGCGCTCGATGGTGATTTCCAGAATCTCGGGCCGGTAGCGCTTGCCGTCGCAGTCCGGGCAACGCAGGTACACATCGCTCAAAAACTGCATCTCGACATGCTCAAAGCCCGAGCCGCCACAGCTGGGGCACCGCCCGTCGCCACTGTTGAAGCTGAACTTACTGCCGGTGTAACCACGTTCGCGGGCCAGGGGCGCGTTGGCAAAAATTTCGCGGATGGCGTCCCAGGCACCTACATAGCTCACAGGATTGGAGCGTGCCGTCTTGCCGATGGGAGACTGGTCCACAAACACCACATCACTGAGCAGGTCCGCCCCCATCAAACGGTCAAAGGCGCCCGGGGTTTCGGTGGCCTTGCCAAAGTGACGCAACAAGGCCGGTGCCAGTACGTCTTGCACCAGTGTGGATTTGCCCGAGCCACTGACGCCAGTCACGGTGACCAGACGTTGCAGCGGGATATCAACCGACACGTTTTTAAGGTTGTGGTCGCGCGCGCCTTCCAAAATCAAACGCGGGGTGTTCTCTGCCACCAGCCGACGCAGGCCCATGCCCACCTGCTTGCGGGCACCCAGGTAAGCGCCAGTCAGGGTGTCGGCGCTGCGCAGGTCTTGCGTGCTGCCGTCAAACACGATGTTGCCGCCGCGCTCGCCCGGGCCGGGGCCCATGTCGATCATGCGGTCGGCCGCCAGCATGACAGCGGGGTCGTGTTCCACCACCACCAGGGTGTTGCCCGCATCGCGCAAGCGCCGCATGGCCTCGATGATGCGATGCATGTCGCGCGGATGCAGGCCGATGCTGGGCTCGTCCAGCACAAACAGGGTGTTGACCAGCGAGGTGCCCAGTGCCGTGGTGAGGTTGATCCGCTGCACCTCTCCGCCACTCAAGGTGCGGCTTTGCCGGTCTAGCGTGAGGTAGCCGATGCCCACATCACAAAGGTATTTCAGCCGGGTGGTGATTTCCTCAAGCAGCAGTTTCAGCGCTTTTTGTTCGGCACTTGGGCCAGCAACAAGTTGGTCTGCATCGGAGCGGGGGGCGGACTCCTCATGCTGCGGGGGTACACAGAAATCGTCGCCCGCCCCCCGCCCCGACGCAGACCTTGTGCTTGATACGTCATCATGTGAAGTCGCCGAACCCACGGCTTGGTCTGGAGACAGCCTGGGTGACGATTTCTGCGTACCCCCGCAGTATGAGGAACCCGGGCCGTCTCCCGACGTGGCCCGCCCCATGCCCCCCGCCCGCCGAGCAAAAAACAACCGTAGCCGCTCCAGCGGCATGATCATCATGTCGTGCAAACTCAAGCCCGGCAGGTCTTCGAGCTGGGCGCGAGTCCACTTCACGCCTACGGGCATGAATCGCTTTTCTTTGGCCAAGACCGCATCAGCATTCGGCTTGGTACCCACACGCCAAAGCAGGCTCTCAGTCTTGAGACGGGCGCCCCGGCAGTCCGGGCATTCGGTATAGCTGCGGTATTTGGACAAGAGGACACGGA
>JBJOJH010000247.1:0-12029 GCA_046046715.1 Pseudomonadota bacterium
TCCGTCAACCGATGTGCTGGTTTGCGATGATGGGCTGCAGCACCTGGCGCTAGAGCGTGACATCGAGATTTGTGTTTTTGACGAGCGCGGCGTCGGTAACGGCCTGATGCTGCCAGCCGGCCCACTGCGAGAGCCATGGCCTCGCAAGGTGGATCTCATGCTGAACAGTTCGGCTGTGGGGGGCGTGCCCGGCGCGTACAGCAGCAGCCGGCAACTGAGCAGCCACGCGCGCCGCGCGGATGGCTCCGTGGTGGAACTGGCAACCTTGGGCCAGCACCAGCACCAGCACCAGCATCAGCTCCAGCACCAACACCGCCCCCTGGCGGCGGTGGCCGGCATCGCCAAGCCGGAAAAATTTTTCTCCATGCTGGCGCAGTGCGGGATCCAGCCCGATGTTGTGGTCCCCTTGCCGGACCACTTTGATTACACACAGCCCATCAGCCAGGTGCAGGCCGCACGGACTTTGCTCTGCACAGAAAAAGATGCGGTGAAGTTGTGGCAACTAGCACCACATGCCTGGGCCGTGGCGCTTGAATGCGACCCGGAGCCCGGATTTTTTCAAGGCCTGATGGAACTTCTGCGGGCAGCTCAACACCGCAAGCTTGCAAAGCTATCATCCCGCCATGGATCCTCGACTACTTGAACTGTTGGTTTGCCCTGTCACCAAGGGCCCCCTGGAACTTGACCGCGAGCGGCAAGAGCTGATCTCCAAGTCCGCGCGGCTGGCCTATCCCATCCGCGACGGCATCCCCGTTCTGCTGGAACAGGAAGCCCGCCACCTGGATGAAGAGGCAGAAGCGCCTTGAGCGGGCCGGCCTACACCGTCGTCGTACCCGCCAGGCTCGCATCGACCAGGCTTCCGAACAAGCCGCTGGTGGACATCGGTGGTCTGCCCATGGTCGTGCGTGTGGCGAAGCGGCTGGCGCATCTGAAGGTGGACGGGCAGCCTGTGCAGGTGGTGGTGGCTTGCGACGCCGCCGAAATCATGCACGCCTGTGCCCAGCACGATGTGCGAGCGATATTGACGAGTACGAGCCACGCCTCTGGCAGCGACAGGTTGGCCGAGGCCTGCGAAATTCTGGGTCTGCAAGGCGACGACATTGTGGTCAACGTTCAAGGGGACGAGCCCCTGATAGACCCCCAGTTGGTCAGCGCTGTTGCAGCACTCTTACAAGCCAACACGGTGGCAAGTATGGCCACGGCCGCCCACCCCATAGGCAGTGCCGCCGAATTCAACAACCCCAATGTCGTCAAGGTGGTGTTGGATGCGGCGTCCAATGCACTGTATTTCAGCCGGGCCGCCATTCCATTTGCCCGAGATCTACCCGGGCAGGACTGGTGGCAGGGGGCGAGTCAGCAGGCGCCCTTTTTCGGCGCTGCCCGGCCATTGCGGCACATCGGCATCTACGCATACCGAGCCACCTTTTTACGGAGTTTTCCATCCTTGCCACAGGCCCCCATCGAACAGGTGGAGGCCTTGGAGCAAATGCGCGCCATGTGGTACGGCCACCGTATCGCCGTGCATGTCACTACAGATGCGCCTGGGCCCGGTGTGGACACAGCCGCCGATCTGGAACGGGTGCGCGTGCTGGTGGCGGCTACGCACACCTGAAAAACGCGTCCATTTCGTCAGGAAATAGCAGGAATAGGCGTGCTATTCTCCGCGGGGTATAAGTGCTACGAGTTGTAAGAGACTGACCGTGGCACTTGGTCATTTTTATTATTCAGAGGAACGCCATGAAATTGATTCTTTTGGGTGCACCCGGTGCCGGCAAGGGAACCCAAGCCAACTACATCTGCCAAAAATACGGCATTCCCCAGATCTCGACAGGTGACATGCTTCGTGCGGCAGTGAAAGCTGGCACGCCCTTGGGTGTGCAGGCCAAGGCGGTGATGGATTCTGGCGCTCTGGTGAGCGACGACATCATCATCGGCCTGGTCAAGGAAAGAATCACCCAGCCCGATTGCGCCAACGGCTTTTTGTTTGATGGTTTTCCGCGTACCCTGCCCCAAGCTGATGCGATGAAGGCAGCAGGCGTCATGCTCGACTACGTGCTGGAAATTGACGTGCCCTTTGACGCCATCATCGAGCGCATGAGCGGACGCCGCTCCCACCCCGCCAGCGGCCGCACCTATCACGTGAAGTTCAACCCGCCCAAGGTGGCAGGTGTAGACGATGTGACCGGTGAGCCCCTGATTCAGCGTGATGACGACAAGGAAGAAACCGTCAAGAAGCGTCTGGAGGTGTACAGCGCCCAAACGCGCCCACTGGTGGACTACTACAGCAGCTGGGCCAAGGCAGACGCGCAAAGCGCCCCCAAGTACCGCGCCATCAGTGGCACGGGCTCGGTCGAGGAAATCACGGCCCGCGCCTTTGCCGCACTAGAGAATTAAGCCGTTCAGACTGCTCTAGAAGAAGCCTCCCTTGCGGAGGCTTTTTTCATTGGCAAGCCGGCATATCAGACCTCAAGGCCAGGCACAGGGCCACTCGGGCCTTGACGGGTGACAAGGCGCTTACCTGAGCGCCTTCGATGTGGGAGGGCCCCACAACTTGCCCTTCCTTGCAGCGGGTAGAGACCACGACCTTGACGCCTCTGGCACGCGCCGCCTGAAGTGCACTGGCCAGTTGCTGGTGAACCGTGCCATTACCGGTGGCAGCAACTACCAGACCCGCCACGCCCGCCTGGACCAGCGCAGCCACCCCAGCTCCCGAGGTGCCCGCCGTACTGGTGACGATTTCAACCCAGGGCCAGGACCCATCACCGCCGCCGCCACTGCCGTCGCCGCTGTTAGACGGCACAACGACTTCTGAGGCCTCAGTGAGGTGCACAGGCCAGGGGCGTGCCAGCCTTATGGCTCCGTCCTCCACAAATCCGACCGGGCCATTGGGGCCAGAGCTGAAGGCATCGACCCGATAGGGATGAATTTTCTGCACGTCGGGAGCGCCGTGTATGACGCCAGCCACCACGGTGACAACACCTTTCGCCTCTTTGCTGCTGGCCACCAGAATGGCGTCAGCCAGGTTTTGGGGACCATCCGGTGATACCGCGTTGGCTGGACGCATCGCGCAGGTCAACACCACTGGCTTGTTTCCTTGAAGGCTAGTCGGCACACAGGCATGCAAAAAATAAGCAGTCTCTTCCAGGGTGTCCGTGCCGTGCGTCACAACCACGCCGCAGACATCGGCTTGCATCAGGTGATGCCGCACGCGAGTCTGGAGCGCATGCATCAACTCGAAGCTCATGTCTTTGCTGTCAATCTGGCAGATCTGCTCAGACACCAGGTTCAAGGAACTCGCCTGAAGACCCGCCGTGGCCAGCAAATCGTCGATGCCCACCAGCCCGGCCTGGTAACCCACATGATCGCCTGCGACGGCAGACAGGCCGGCAATCGTTCCGCCCATACCCAAAATGACAACTTTTGATGATGAATGCTCAGACATTTGTTGAATACGCTCCAAAACTGAATAAAAATACAGTGGCTGTAGATTTACACAGCGCTTTGTCTTTGACTGTACAAGATTCAACCACACCCATGACCACACCCCTTCCAACAGTGAAATTGACTGCGCGACAACAGCAGATTCTGGATTTGATCAAAGAAGTGATGCAGGAAACCGGGGCTCCACCTACGCGGGCCGAAATTGCCGCCACCCTGGGCTTCAAATCCGCAAACGCTGCCGAAGAACACCTGCAAGCGCTGGCTCGCAAGGGCGCAATTGACCTGGTGAGTGGAACCTCCCGCGGCATACGGCTGAAACATGCGTCAGCCACAGGCTACAGACCATCGACAGACATGCCAGAGCGCAACATCGCCTCCAATGCCGACATTTATTCTCTGCCCCTGATCGGGGCCGTAGCGGCAGGTTTCCCGATTCTGGCGCAGGAGCATGTTGAACGCACTTATCAGGTTGAAGCCCACCTTTTCAAAAGCAGGCCGGACTACCTGCTGAAGGTGAAGGGCATGTCGATGCGCGACGCGGGCATTGTTGATGGTGATTTGCTAGCCGTCAGAATCAGCAAAAATGCCCTGAATGGTGAAATTGTCGTTGCTCGATTGGATGATGCTGTTACTGTCAAGCGCTTCATCAAGACCCCAAACCACATCGAACTGAGAGCTGAAAATGAAAGTTTTGCGCCCATCATTTTGAATCCATCAGACTCTATTGAAATTGAGGGTATTGCGGTTGGCTTGATAAGAAATCAGCTTTGAGTTGCAGTTAACATCCTTCGACTCCCATCTCCAACACCTCACATGAATATCGTCATCCTCGATGATTACCAGGATGCTGTGCGCAAACTCCAGGCCGCCAGCAAACTCGATGCCTATAACGCAAAGGTTTACAACAACACGGTCAAGGGCATAGGGCAACTTTCCGTGCGCTTGAGGGATGTGGATGTGGTGGTGCTGATACGTGAGCGCACGGCCATGAGCAGAAGCCTGATTGAAAAGCTGCCCAAACTCAAACTGATTGTTCAGACGGGCCGCCTTGGCAGCCATGTAGACATCCCCGCCTGCACAGAGCGAGGTGTTTGTGTGGCAGAAGGTGGCGGCTCGGGGGTGGCACCAGCCGAACTGACCTGGGCGCTGGTCATGAGTGCCATGCGTCGACTGCCGCATTACATCAGCAATCTCAAGCACGGCGTTTGGCAACAGTCCGGTCTCAAAACTGCATCCATGCCAGCCAATTTTGGATTGGGCGCAAACCTACAGGGCAAAACGCTAGGTATTTGGGGCTACGGGAAAATCGGGAAGGTGGTTGCAGGTTATGGTCGCGCCTTTGGCATGCAGGTTCAAGTCTGGGGTAGTGAGGAATCCAGGATGAGAGCCTTCACCGATGGCTTCAAGGGTAGCGAATCACGGGAGGCTTTTTTTTCCACATCGGATGTGCTGTCCCTACACCTGCGTTTGACAGACGCAACGCGTGCCATCGTCACCACTGAAGATTTGAATCAAATGAAGCCAACTTCACTATTGGTCAACACTTCTCGCGCCGAATTGATCGAACCCGAAGCGCTGTTGGGTGGCCTGAACAGGGGACACCCGGGCATGGCGGCGATCGATGTATTTGAAAGCGAGCCCATCCTCCAAGGGCACGCACTGCTACGTTTGGAAAACTGCATTTGTACGCCACACATAGGCTTTGTGGAGCAGGACAATTACGAACTTATGTTCGGACAGGCCTTTGACACCGTTGTGAACTTCATCAAAGGCACCCCATCCAACATCGTTAACCCTGGAGCCATGCAGGTGCGGCGTTAACGCACCAGCAACGCCTTACTTGTCGTCGGGCAGCACGAAGTCAAAATCGATCAGGTTATTGTCTTTTGAAGGGGCCTTAGGCTCAACAACAGGCTGAGCATTTGCGCTGCTTGCGGCTGCGGACGTCGGCTCAGCTACTGCGGCTGTCAGCAACGATGGCATCGTGTCAAACTCTGGCGACACTGCGGTAACCACTGGCGCATTTGGCGTCACGAACGGGTTCTTGATCAAGGCCGCCCTGTTGGTATCAACAAATCCGGCTTCTGCACCTAACACCCGCTTGGCGATACTGTGCAATAGCAAGAGATCGTTAAAGGCTGCCAAATCAAAATAAGTTTGATTTGAGTTTTGAGGATTCACGAATATCAGGGATTCGATCACCTCAAGCGTGGCAGCACTCGCCCAACCAGACTCGATTTTTAAAAAGTATTCTGGGTATTCATCGATGCCGTGGCCTGCGTTCTTGAAGTTTTCAAAGCTGGGGATTCGGCCTGAGAATATCTGGTTAAAGTCATTGACACAGGCATCGAAATCCCTCTTGCGTCCAAGGGTGTGATAAATCTCAAGAAGGTCAAGATAGGCAATCGGTCGGGCTTCCTCGGTTTCACCAATACAGTCCTGTAGTATTTGTACAGCCTGGTCATACTGGCCCAGGGACACAAAAAACTCGGCCTGTTGCCGAATATCGAAGAGCTCCTCTACGGTCGCAACGCGCAAGTTACCCTGCACACTGGGAACAAACTGAGGACGCGCAGGCGCGGGAGCTAAGACGGGCTTGGGTGCTGAAGCAATAACAGGCTTTGCCTCGGAGCGAGGCACAGCGGGTGCCGGTGGCGCGGGTGCTTCGAGAGGTGGAAGCGGCAAGTCCACAGCGCCGAGCGACGGCGGATTGGTGATGGACTCGTAGACATCCAGATCAATGTCCACAGGTGCAGACATCTCGGGCACCTCGATCTGCCCTAGTGGCTCTACATCCAGATCAGCCGAAAACTTTGACTCGATCGGCTGTACTTGAACCTCTGGCGCACGGGATGTATCGGCTCGTGCCTCATTCTTGGCATCCGTGCTCCACAGGACCTGCTTTTGAGCGACCTGTTGTCGACGCCAGAGCAGAACGCCCGCGGCCGAAGACGCGGCAAATCCGATGCCCAGCAGGTACAACCAGGTCACATCGACACGGCCATTCTCGGCATTCTGTAGCGCGGTACGCATCTCCAGCAGAAGCTTTTCGTTGTTTTGCACCTGGCTACGCAGGGTTTTGATATCAGACTGAAACTCTGCTACACGCTTGGCCTCTGCAGCCACGTCCTCAGCCGACTTGTTGGACGCGGCCCAGATCGCCTTTGCTTGTGCCGAAAGCTCAGCGTTGTCAGTGGGCGTTTGTTGCAGCTGGCGACTGGACTTGAGCTCTGGACTCTTTTCTGCCAGAACCACTTGCGAGGCACTCAACTTGAGCTTTGACCCTGCGCTAGCTTCGCTCTTGTTGTCTTCTGGCTTGGCAACACTTTTGACGACGGCTGTTTTGGCCGGCACCTTGGTATTGACCGCATTGGCTGGCTGAGGCTTGGTAACTACTGGCGCTGTCGGCGCTGATGGCGCTTTACGACTGTCTGTTGGCTTGTTGGTGCCAGGGACGGGCATGGCCGCCAACTCCGCAGACACAGGTGCCTTTGCAAATGCAACGGCAGCTGGCACCGCGTCAGGAGCAGCCACCTTTCCGCGATCAGTTTCAAAGGAAACCAGTGGGGTAGCGTTTTGCTCCGCCTCAAGATCGGTCAGAAGTACATATTGACGAGTCAGGGTTTGCTTGCATCCCGCACGCAACTCCACATTCACCACGGGCTCGATCAACGCCGTCGAGGAACTGATCCTGACGCGAAATTGTCCGGGCGTCTGAGTGCTTTCCCCGATCAGGCGCACGCGGGTACCGGTGTCTTTGCTATCGCCTTGTGTGATGGACGCATCCAGGCATAACTCGGTTGCCGACTCACCTGCCCCCAGTTGAACCGTTGCCGTGACATCCAGCGGGCGCCCCAGAACAGCGCCTCCTTGGAGTGCGCCCAGGGTAAGCGCTTCAGCGATCGTCAGCTTTCCGATTAAAAAAAGTGCTGCGGAACACTTCTTCAAGCAGAAGGATTTGATTCTCATAGGGTGATTTATCTCTACAGTTACTGACGGCGGTTCTTGTGGATGATCAATGCAGGTGACGGGGTTTACGACCACCCCCATGTCCACCACCGCGAGGCGGCTTACCGATTTCAAGAGAGCTCACCATGGCGTCGAAGCGTTGATTAAACAACTTGTCGATCTCGGCGATGACCCCCCCCAGCTCTGAGCCGTCAAAATGTCGCTCCAGCAAATTCACCGTGTCCTGCACGAGCAAGTCACGCTGCACCTGCATGATGGCCCCTGGGTTGGGGCCCACAAACAGCATCAGGAAGTCGTCTCGCGACTCTCCTTCCTGGCGTCCGTCTTCGTCTTCATACTCAGAATCGTAGAAGGTGACCTCGATTGAGGCCCCCGTCTCGGCGATGTCATTGAGGTTCATGCACAGCTCATCGAGAGATTGCCGAAAATCCTCATCACCCGAAACAGTCCAGCACATTTGCAAAAGGTGCTCTTGCGTATCTACCTGGATACCCGGTTCGTCCTCGTAGCTGCTGGTGTGGCCGTGATCCAGGGATTTGGCACCTGCATAAGACCAAAGAGGTTTCAGGGCATCTTCAATCTGTTTGCGCGAAACGTCGGCACGCAAGGGCACTTGGCCGTGTACGTGGATCTCAAAAGATGGGGTGTAGCGCGCCATGGATGCATCAGAAAATAAAAAAGGACCGCCGATGGTTTACCGGGGGTCCTTGCCATTGTATTCATTGCATGCTCAAAAAAGAGACACGCCGAAAAGAGTATGGCGAACGGCTGTTCATGGTGGCTCGAGCGGGACTCGAACCCGCACGCCCTGTGGGGCAGGGGATTTTAAGTCCCCGTTGTCTACCTATTCCAACATCGAGCCTGAAGATGTCAGCTAGAGTGCCCTCCCGATTCGCCCTAGGGGTGAGCGGTCAGGCACTCAAAAAATACTTAGTTGCGGGTCTGGTCCACCAGCTTGTTCTTGGCAATCCAGGGCATCATGGCGCGCAGCTGGCCACCCACTTGCTCGATGCTGTGGTCGGCGGTGTTGCGACGACGAGCGGTCATGCTGGGGTAGTTCAGACGGCCTTCCTGGATGAACATCTTGGCGTAGTCGCCATTCTGGATGCGCTTCAGGGCATTGCGCATGGCAGCGCGGGACTGGTCGTTGATCACCTCAGGGCCAGTCACGTACTCGCCAAACTCAGCGTTGTTGGAAATCGAGTAGTTCATGTTGGCAATGCCGCCTTCATATATCAGATCGACGATCAACTTGAGTTCGTGCAGGCACTCGAAGTAGGCCATTTCGGGGGCGTAACCAGCTTCCACCAGGGTTTCGTAACCCATCTTGATCAGCTCGACAGCGCCACCGCACAGAACAGCCTGCTCACCGAACAGATCGGTCTCGGTCTCTTCCTTGAAGTTGGTCTCGATGATGCCGGCCTTGCCGCCACCGTTGGCCATGGCGTAAGACAGCGCGAGGTCGCGGGCCTTGCCAGACTTGTCCTGATGCACAGCAACCAGGTGGGGCACGCCACCACCCTGGGTGTATGTGTTGCGCACGGTGTGGCCAGGGGCCTTGGGAGCAACCATCCACACGTCCAGATCAGCACGGGGAATGACCTGGTTGTAGTGCACGTTGAAACCGTGGGCAAAAGCCAAGGAAGCGCCTTGCTTGATGTTGGGCGCAACGTTGTTGTTGTAAACCTCGGCGATTTGCTCGTCGGGCAACAGGATCATGACCACGTCTGCAGATTTGACCGCTTCGTTCACTTCCATCACGGTCAGGCCAGCCTTGCCAACCTTGTCCCACGAGGCACCGCCCTTGCGCAGACCGACCACGACTTTCACGCCGCTGTCGTTCAGGTTCTGGGCGTGAGCATGGCCCTGACTACCGTAGCCAATGATGGCAACGGTCTTGCCCTTGATCAGGCTCAGGTCACAGTCCTTGTCGTAGAAAACTTTCATTACTAACTCCGAATAAATGATTGGCGAAAGCGCCCGGTTGCGAAATAAAGACTAATGCTCAGGGCGAATGAGTAAACCGTCGCCAAAAAACCGTACGCGCTGAGCCTGCCGAAGCACGCGCACGGGTGAAACTCACATTAAACCCGCAGGATGCGTTCACCACGACCGATGCCGCTGGAGCCGGTACGCACGGTTTCCAGAATCGCGCCGCGCTCGATGGCCTCCAGGAAAGCATCGTTCTTGGACTGATCGCCCGTCAGCTCGATGGTGTAGCTTTTCTCGGTCACGTCGATGATGCGGCCACGGAAGATATCCGCCATGCGCTTCATTTCCTCGCGCTCCTTGCCCACCGCACGAACCTTGACCATCATGAGCTCGCGCTCGATGTACGCGCCTTCGGTCAGATCAACGACCTTGACGACTTCAATCAGACGGTTCAGATGCTTGGTGATCTGTTCAATCACATCGTCTGAACCTGTGGTTTGTATGGTCATGCGCGACAGGCTGGCGTCCTCGGTGGGGGCTACCGTCAGCGACTCGATGTTGTAGCCGCGCGCAGAGAAAAGCCCCACCACCCGTGACAGGGCACCCGGTTCGTTTTCCAGCAAAACAGCGATGATATGTTTCATAACTAGCTTCCTCTTTTCGCCGCCCTCCCCTCGCTGCGGTAACAGCGAGGCTTGGCGGACAATAGATTCGTCAATAGGAGGCGTCGTGTTTGACGCCGGATGAATTTACAGGTCCTCAGACCCCAGCAGCATTTCAGTGATGCCCTTGCCGGCCTGAACCATGGGGAACACGTTTTCTGTGGGATCCGTGCGGATGTCCATGAAAACAGTGCGGTCCTTCAGGCGGCGCGCCTCACGCAAAGCGGGCTCCACGTCTTCAGGCTTCTCGATCAGCATGCCCACGTGGCCATAGGCCTCAGCCAGCTTCACGAAATTGGGCAAGGCGTCCA
Source organism: Pseudomonadota bacterium (assembly GCA_046046715.1). Classification (GTDB taxonomy): domain Bacteria; phylum Pseudomonadota; class Gammaproteobacteria; order Burkholderiales; family Burkholderiaceae_C; genus JBEEJZ01. The sequence continues at coordinate 10,316 of JBJOJH010000247.1, forward strand.
TGTAGCTGTGGCTGTAACGTCCCTCGTACTCAACTTCTTGCCATTGGCGAACCATGCCCAGGTAGCGGTTGTTCAAGGCCAGGACCTTGATGGGTGTGTTGTACTGCAGGCAGGTAGACAGCTCTTGGATACACATCTGCACCGAGCCCTCGCCAGTGACGCAGTACACCTCGCTGTCTGGTTTGGCGAGCTTGATGCCCATGGCGTACGGAATGCCCACGCCCATGGTGCCCAAACCACCCGAGTTGATCCAGCGACGAGGCTGATCAAACTTGTAATACTGGGCTGCCCACATCTGGTGCTGGCCCACATCCGAAGTGATGTAGGCGTCGGCGTCCTTGGTCATGTCCCACAGCGTTTCGATGACTTTCTGCGGTTTGATGACATCGCCATTACCCAGGCTGTACTTCATGCAGTCGCGCTTGCGCCACGATTCAATCGTGTCCCACCATGCGCCCAGAGCCTGAGAGTCGGGTTTGGCCGAACCTTCGCGGATCATGGCGATCATTTCGGTCAACACATCTTTGACGTCGCCGACGATCGGGATGTCGACCTTGACCCGCTTGGAGATGCTGGAAGGATCTATGTCTATGTGAATGATCTTGCGTTCGTTCTGCGCAAAGTGCTTGGGGTTGCCAATCACACGGTCGTCAAAACGGGCGCCGACTGCCAGCAACACATCACAGTTTTGCATCGCGTTGTTCGCTTCAACCGTGCCATGCATGCCCAGCATGCCCAGGAACTTGGGGTCGGTTGCGGGATAGGCGCCAAGGCCCATCAAGGTGTTCGTGCAGGGGTAGCCCAACATGTCCACCAAAGTGCGTAGCTCGGTGGAGGCATTGCTCATCAATACACCGCCGCCGGTGTAGATGTAGGGGCGCTTGGCCGCCAGCAGCAACTGCAAAGCTTTGCGAATCTGTCCGCCGTGACCTTTACGGACCGGGTTGTAGGAGCGCATTTCCACCGATTCAGGGTAACCGTGGTAGGGCACCTTCTTGAAGGAAACGTCCTTGGGAATGTCGACTAACACGGGGCCGGGACGACCACTACGCGCGATGTGAAACGCTTTTTTCATCACCTCGGCAACGTCACGAGCGTCCTTGACCAGGAAGTTGTGCTTGACGATAGGACGTGTGATGCCCACAGCATCGCACTCCTGAAAAGCATCAAGGCCGATGGCATGCGTGGGCACTTGCCCACTGATGATCACCATCGGGATGCTGTCCATGTAGGCCGTGGCAATGCCGGTCACCGCATTGGTGACACCGGGGCCAGAAGTGACCAGCGCCACGCCAACTTCACCGGTTGCCCGTGCATAGCCGTCGGCCGCGTGCACAGCAGCCTGCTCGTGACGCACCAGCACGTGTTGAATGGTGTCTTGCTTGTAGAAGGCGTCGTAGATATGTAATACCGCACCGCCGGGATAGCCCCAGATGTACTTGACGTTCTCGGCCTGCAAGGCCTTGATCAGAATCTCTGCGCCGCGGAGTTCGAGAGTTGAACCTGCTGCTATGTGTTTCTCGCTCGCCGAAGCGGCTGATGCCATGTCTGCTTTTGTGATTTCCATGATGAACCTTTGTGAATTTCTCTGACGAAAAACCTTGGGTGCTTCTTGACCAGCTCTTGTGAAGCCGCCTCGAAACTTTGGGTCAAAGCCATGAGCGCACCTTTTGTTGCGCCGAACCGTGACCCGTTTGCCTTTTGATTAGAGCCT
>JBJOJH010000248.1:0-3831 GCA_046046715.1 Pseudomonadota bacterium
GTTTTTGCCGTTCGCGTATTCCTGGCACTTTTCAGTGTGGAACTGACCGGTTTTGCCAGTGATACCTTGGGTGATGACTTTGGTGTCTTTATTGATGTAGATCGACATGTGTTTTCCTAATCAGTTGTGGACAGAGCTAAAGATCTGTCCCGCAAAGTCATTTATTTAACAGCAGCAACAATCTTGGTGGCAGCTTCAGCCATGGTGTCAGCGGCAATGATCGGCAGACCGGATTCGGCCAGCAGCTTCTTGCCCAGCTCTTCGTTAGTGCCCTTCATGCGCACCACCAGCGGCACGGACAGATTCACAGCCTTGCAAGCGGTGATCACGCCGGTGGCAATGGTGTCGCACTTCATGATGCCGCCAAAGATGTTGACCAGAATGCCCTTCACGTTCTTGTTCTTGAGCATGATCTTGAAGGCTTCGGTCACCTTCTCGGCTGTAGCGCCGCCGCCCACGTCCAGGAAGTTGGCGGGCTCGCCGCCGAACAGCTTGATGGTGTCCATGGTGGCCATGGCCAAACCGGCACCATTCACCAGGCAGCCGATGTTGCCGTCCAGGCTGATGTAAGCCAGATCGAACTTGCTGGCTTCGACTTCTGCAGGGTCTTCTTCGTCCAGATCGCGCAAAGCCACGATTTCTGGGTGACGGAACAATGCGTTGGAATCAAAGTTGAACTTGGCATCCAGAGCAATCAGCTGGTTCTTGCTGTCGCGGTTCAGGGGATTGATTTCGACCAATGAAGCATCGGTTTCCATGTAGCACTTGTAGAGCTTCTGGAACACGTCAACTGCCTGAGCCGTTGACTCGGCAGGCAGGCCGATGCCGTTGGCAATCTTGGTGGCCTGCTCGGCGCCCAAACCGGTCAGCGGGTCGATGAACTCGGTGATGATTTTTTCGGGGGTGGAGTGGGCCACTTCCTCGATGTCCATGCCGCCTTCGCTGGAGGCGATGAACGCAACCTTCTGCGTGGCACGGTCGGTCACGATGGATACGTAATATTCTTTCTGAATGTCCGCACCGTCTTCGATATAGAGGCGGCGGACCTTCTGACCTTCAGAGCCAGTTTGGTGGGTCACGAGTTGCATGCCCAGAATGTCGCCAGCCAAACGCTTGACATCGTCGATGGACTTTGCCACTTTCACGCCGCCACCCTTGCCGCGGCCACCGGCATGGATCTGTGCCTTGACAACCCAAACCGGGCCGCCGAGCTTCTGGGCTGCTTCTACGGCTTCTTGCACCGTGAAAGCGGGAATGCCACGTGGTGTGGGAACCCCGAACTGGCGCAAGATTTCCTTGCCTTGGTACTCGTGAATCTTCATGAGGTCTTTCTCAGGAATGGATGAACATCAACCCCACACCCCACGGTTACACACCAATTACAGGGACTGGGAACATGGCCTTGGAATGTATCATGCTGCACTGCGCCAAACTTGAATCAAGCTTACAGCGGCATGCCTACCAGCGTTGCTTCGGCGCTTTGTCCAGTCGTCATATTCGACCGAAAGACCTCATGTTCAAGATTTTCATAGATGGCGAGGCCGGCACCACAGGCCTGCAAATTCGCGAACGCCTGCAGACCATGGCCAGCATCGAGCTGGTCAGCATTGCCCCCGAGCTGCGCAAAGACCCTCAGGCCAAACAGGCGTTAATGGCCGGTGTGGACCTGGTTATGCTGTGCCTGCACGATGATGCGGCCCTTGAGTCGGTGGCCATGATCGATGCAACAGCCTCTCAAACTGGTCGACCCGGGCCCAAGATCATCGACGCCTCCACGGCCCACCGCACCTCGTCTGATTGGGTCTACGGTTTCCCGGAGTTGGCAGCAGGGCAAAAAGATGCCGTCATTCATGCACGCCGGGTGTCTAACCCCGGTTGCTACGCAACGGGCGCAATTGCGCTGCTGCGTCCGCTGGTCGATGCAGCCCTGCTGCCGGCTGATCACCCCGTTTGTCTGCCGTCCGTCAGCGGATATTCCGGTGGTGGCCGCCCCATGATCGAAGCCTACGATCAGGGCTTGGCGCCTGCTTATGAGTTGTATGCGCTGGGTCTCAAGCACAAGCACATTCCCGAAATCATGAAGTACACGGGTCTGAGCCGCAGGCCTCTGTTCACACCTTCGGTCGGCAACTTCCGCCAGGGCATGCTGGTGCAACTGCCTTTGCACCTGGATCTGTTGCCGGGCCAGCCGAGTGCGCAAGACTTGCATGACGCCCTGGCGCGGCACTACGCAGGTAGCGAGTGGGTCACGGTCGAGCCCGCTACCGACAATGGAAAGCTCGATGCCATCGCCTTGGCCGACACCAACAAGCTGGAGCTGCGGGTTTTTGCCAACGATGCCAGAGCCGACGGTTTTGCGCACGCGGTACTGGTGGCGCGGCTGGACAACCTGGGCAAGGGCGCCAGCGGCGCAGCCGTGCAAAACCTGAAATTGATGCTGGGCTTGTAAGCCCTCAGTCTTCAGACGCGCCAGCTACCACGCGCCGTATGGTGTCGGCGCCAAATCCGCGTGCCGCCAGGAAGCGCATTTGCTTGGCTCGCGCAGACGCATCTTCAGGCGCTTCACCAAATTTCTTTTGCCACACCGCCCGAGCCCGATCCAGCTCGCTGGCTTGCAGCTCGGCCACCGCTTGGCTCACCGCTTCCTTGTCCAGGCCCTTGGCCTGCAACTCCTGGCGTACGCGTAGCGCGCCCATGTTGGCAGACCGCCGGTGCACCACGGATTCGATCACCCGCTGATCGCTGATGAAGCCGCGAGCTTGCAGTTCATCGAGCGCTTTGGCCAGTGTCCCGGGCTCCTCCTCATGAGTTGCCAGCTTGCGTTCCAGCTCTGCCCGCGAATGCTCGCGTGTGCTGAGCAGGCGCAGGGCACGGCCTTTGAGCGACGGAGGTGGCGTGTTCACAACAACTCGCCCCGACAGACTCAGGCTGCGCCTGCGTCAGACTTTTTGGCGTTGCCCTTGGCTTTGGCCTCTACAGGATCTGCCACCGCCAGCAGGGGAATACCCAAAGAGGCGCGCACCTTGTTCTCGATTTCAACAGCCAGCGCTCTGTTTTCGCGCAAAAACTCGCGGGCGTTGTCTCGGCCCTGGCCAATTTTTTCACCGTTGTAGGCGTACCAGGCGCCCGATTTGTCCAGGATGCCGGCATTCACGCCCATGTCGATGATCTCGCCCTGACGGCTGATGCCTTCGCCAAACAGAATGTCGAATTCCGCGGTTTTGAAGGGCGGAGACACCTTGTTCTTGACCACTTTCACCTTGGTTTCGTTGCCGATGGCATCGTCCCCCTTCTTGATGGTGCCGGTACGACGAATGTCCAGACGCACGGAGGCGTAAAACTTGAGCGCGTTGCCACCTGTGGTGGTTTCAGGGCTGCCAAACATGACGCCGATCTTCATGCGGATCTGATTGATGAAGATGACCATGCAATTGGTCTTCTTGATGTGAGCCGTGAGCTTGCGCAGAGCCTGGCTCATCAGACGTGCCTGCAGGCCAGGCAGGCTGTCGCCCATTTCACCTTCAAGCTCAGCCTTGGGGGTCAGGGCCGCCACCGAGTCCACGATGATCAGGTCGACCGCGCCCGAGCGCACCAGGCTGTCCACAATTTCAAGCGCCTGCTCGCCGGTGTCGGGCTGGCTGATCAGCAGGTCTTGCAGATTGACGCCGAGTTTTTGGGCGTATTGCACATCCAGTGCGTGCTCGGCGTCGACGAAGGCGCATTGGCCTCCTTGCTTTTGCATCTCGGCAATCACCTGCAAGGTCAACGTGGTTTTGCCCGAGGACTCTGGGCCATAAATTTCAACCACACGTCCGCGGGGTAGTCCACCTA
>JBJOJH010000249.1:0-4614 GCA_046046715.1 Pseudomonadota bacterium
TAAGAATGCACGCGTACGCTGGAGAACAGCACGGAGCGTGACACATGACCCGAGACAATGCATCCCCCGGACACCAGGGACTCAATTGCCTGGCCACGGCGTTCATCCTCGTTGTGCACAAACTTGGCCGGTGGCAACTGGGCCTGGTAGGTCCAGATCGGCCAGCGCTGGTCGTACAGGTCCAGCTTGGGCTCGGTGGCGGTCAGGTCAATATTGGCATCCCAGAAGGCATCGATGGTTCCGACGTCACGCCAGTAGGGCTCGGTGTCGCCGGCATTCGGCACGCAGCTCAGGGCAAAGGGGTGGGCAGCCACATGGCCCAGGCGCACGGCACGCGGGTGATGTCCTTGCCAAAGTCGTGACTCGAATCGGGGTCCGCCATGTCGCGCTCGAGCTCTTTGTACAGGTAGCGGGCATTGAAAATGTAGATGCCCATGCTGGCCAGGGACTTGTCAGGGTGCCCGGGCATGGCGGGCGGGTTGGCCGGCTTCTCCATGAACTCGGTCACCATGTCGTTTTCATCCACCGCCATCACCCCGAAGGCGCTTGCCTCGCTGCGCGGCACGGCGATGCAGCCGACCGTGCAGTCGCGCCCCTTGGCCACATGGTCTGCCAGCATCAGGGCGTAATTCATTTTGTAAATATGGTCGCCCGCCAGCACCACGATGTAGTCGGCACCATAGGACGCCAGAATGTCCTGGTTTTGATAAACCGCATCGGCCGTACCTCGGTACCAGCTTTCCTCATCCACACGCTGCTGCGCTGGCATCAGGTCCACAAACTCGTTCATCTCCGACTTCAGAAATCCCCAGCCGCGCTGGACATGGCGCAAAAGGCTGTGCGACTTGTACTGAGTGATCACGCCGATGCGGCGTATGCCCGAATTCAGGCAATTGGACAAAGCAAAGTCAATGATGCGGAACTTGCCGCCACAGTACACCGCCGGCTTGGCGCGTCGATCGGGCAGGTTCATTAAGCGGCTGCCACGGCCGCCGGCCAGCACCAGCGCAACAGCACGTTTGGGCAGATTGATGCTTTGCGCAAGATCTTGGGGGTTCATTGGGTCTCCTCGTTAATTTGTAGGCACGCAAGTTGCATCTTAATCGCGTCTCTCCACTCCACAGTTACCGGCCAGTTACCGCGTGAGAGAATCATTTTCAAGTTTATGAGTGCCGCCCGAGCGACGGCACTCCACTGTCATACGCCCCCGAAAGGACCTCCCTATGACCCGCGTATCCAAGGCCTCAGCGCCTGCTCTCAAATCCCAAATTCAAGAACAACTTCATAGCCAGGTGGGTGTTTCCCCGGACCATGCCAGCACCACTGAGCTCATGCAAGCCGTAGCCCAAGTGGCACGCCAGCAACTTTCTCGCCGCTGGGTCGAAACCCAGGCCCGCGAGCACGCTGAAAAGTCGCGCCGGGTGGTGTATTTGTCGATGGAATTCTTGATGGGTCGCACCCTGTCCAATGCGCTGGCAGCTCTGAATCTGACGGACGAGGCGGCCAAGGGTATCAAGGCACACGCCCACGCGCTCGAAGAAATCACCGACCGCGAGCCCGACGCTGCGCTGGGCAACGGCGGCCTGGGCCGGCTGGCAGCGTGTTTTCTGGACTCGATGGCCACCTTGGGTCTGCCCTCGTTTGGTTACGGCATCCGCTACGAGTACGGCATGTTTGCCCAGAGCATCCAAAACGGTGCACAGGTCGAGTACCCGGATCCCTGGCTGAAAGACGGCACGCCCTGGGAATTTCCCCGTGCAGACATCACCTACCCAGTGCGCTTTGGCGGCTGGGTCGAAAACGCTGGCGGCACCTCGGTTTGGCGTCATGGTGCGGAAGTGGCGGCCAAGGCTTATGACATGGTCGTACCCGGCCACGGCACCGATCGCGTCAGCACCTTGCGGCTGTGGAAAGCCGTGGCGCCCGAGCACATCGACCTGAGCGCCTTCAACACCGGCGATTACGCACGTGCGGCCAATTCCAAAAACGCCTTCGAAAACATTTCCTGGGTGCTGTACCCCAACGACAGCACCCCAGCCGGCCGTGAACTGCGTCTGAAGCAGGAGTACTTCTTTGTGACCGCGTCGCTGCAAGACCTGATTGCGCGGCACCTGAGCGAGCACCCCAGCCTGGACAACCTGGCCGACAAGGTTGCCATCCACCTGAACGACACCCACCCGGCCATTGGTGTGGCTGAATTGATGCGCCTGCTGTGCGACGAGCACGGCATGACGTGGGCTCAGGCCTGGAAGCTCTGTGGCCAGACCTTCTCGTATACCAACCACACCCTGATGCCCGAGGCGCTGGAAACCTGGCCTGTGAGCCTGATGCAGCAGGTGCTGCCGCGCCACCTCGAAATCATCTTCCGCATCAATCACGACTTTCTGCTGATGGCGGCCCTGCACCGCCCGGGCGACGACGCCTTCCTGTCCCGCCTGTCGCTGATCGACGAGCAGGGCGAGCGCCGCGTGCGCATGGCCAATCTGTCGATCGTGGGCAGCCACAAGGTCAACGGCGTGTCTGCCTTGCACTCCGACTTGCTGGTGCAAACCATCTTTGCCGACTTTGCCGAAATCTGGCCCGAGCGCTTTACCAACATGACCAACGGCGTGACGCCACGGCGCTGGCTGGCGCAGGCCAACCCAGGGCTGGCCAGCCTGCTCGACAGCACACTGGACAGCGACTGGCGTTTGGATCTGGACCAGCTCCAAGGCCTGACCCCGCTGCGAAGTGACGCCAAATTCCAGAAGAAGTTCATGGCTGTAAAACGCGCCAACAAGGTGCGACTGGCTGATTACATTCAGGCCCAAACGGGCATCACCGTTAACCCGGACAGCCTGTTTGACGTTCAGGTCAAGCGCATCCACGAGTACAAGCGCCAGCTGCTCAACGTGCTGCATGTGGTGTGGCGCTACCAGGCCATCCTGGCCAACCCGGACGCTGACTGGGTGCCACGCACAGTCATCTTGGCCGGCAAGGCCGCTTCCAGCTACCACACCGCCAAGTCCATCATTCATCTGATTCATGATGTAGGCGACGTCATCAACAACGATCCACGCATCGGCGACAAGCTCAAGTTGGTGTTTTTGCCCAACTACGGCGTGTCTGTGGCCGAAGTCATCATGCCCGGCGCTGATTTGTCCGAGCAGATTTCCACCGCTGGCACCGAGGCATCGGGCACCGGCAACATGAAGCTGGCCCTCAATGGCGCCCTGACCATAGGCACCGACGACGGCGCCAACATCGAAATCCGCGAAAACGTGGGCGACGACAACATCTTCATCTTCGGCCTCAAAACCCCCGAAGTGCAGGCCCTGCGCCAAAACGGCTACCAGCCCATGCGCTACTACGACCAGATCCCCGAACTCAAGGCCGTGCTGGACGCCATCTCGGGCGGCCAGTTCTGCGCCAGCGAACCCGGTCGCTACCGTGGCCTGGTGGACTCCTTGTTGTGGGGCGGCGACCACTACCTGCTGCTGGCCGACTTCGAGTCTTACATCCAAGCGCAGCAGCGTGTTGATGCGCTGTACCGCAAACCCAAAGCCTGGTGTGACAAGGCGATTGCCAACGTCGCCGGCATGGGCGTGTTCTCCTCGGATCGGACGATCGCCGAGTACGCACGCCAGATCTGGAACCTCGCACCGGTGACGCGCTAGTATTCACGGCTTCATCTAGCCCCACCTTCGAGGATTGCTCCATGTTGAACCCCCACGATATCGAGCTGATCTGCTCGGCCCGCCACGGCGACCCGTTCTCTGTGCTGGGCCCCCAGCCAGCAAGTGCGGGCCGGGTGTCCTACAGGGCTTTTTTGCCCACGGCCCTGCAAGTGCAGGTGGTCGATGGCGCCCAGGAGACCGTGCTGGCGACACTCAAACAACACCACGGCGATGGTTTTTTTGAGAGCGAAGTCCCTGCTGCCACAAGCGCACCGCATCGACTGCGTGTGATGTGGGGAAATGGCGAACAGTGCCTGCTCGACGATCCCTACAGATTTGGCATGGTGCTGGGCAACATGGATGTCTGGTTGCTGGGTGAGGGCACGCACCTGCGCCCCTACGAGGTGCTGGGCGCGAATGAACGGGTCATGGACGGCGTGGCTGGCACCAGTTTTGCGGTCTGGGCGCCCAATGCCTCACGTGTGAGCGTGGTGGGCGACTTCAACTTGTGGGACAGCCGCCGCCACCCCATGCGCCTGCGTCGCGAATGTGGTGTGTGGGAAATCTTCCTGCCCGGCGTCGCTTGTGGTGCGCGCTACAAGTTCGAAATTCGTTCCGGCTCCGGCGAGATCCTGCCGGCCCGGGCTGACCCTTATGCCCGCGCGGCCGAGATGCGCCCCGCCACGGCCAGTGTGGTGGCGCCCATGCCGCAGCTCAAGCCTTCACTGGACCTGCGCCGTGCGGCCAACGCGCTTGACGCCCCCATGAGCATTTACGAGGTGCACCTGTCGTCATGGCGGCACATCGTATTGCCTGACGGCAGCACCCGCTGGCCCACCTGGGATGAGCTGGCCGACACATTGGTGCCCTACGCTGCGGACATGGGCTTTACCCACCTGGAACTGCTGCCCATCAGCGAGCACCCCTTTGACGGCTCCTGGGGCTACCAGCCTATCGG
>JBJOJH010000250.1:0-8477 GCA_046046715.1 Pseudomonadota bacterium
ACGAGGGCTACCTTGCCGCTGGTGCCGACCTGATTGAAACCAACACCTTTGGTGCCACCACCGTTGCGCAAGCCGATTACGACATGGCGCACCTGGCCCGCGAGATGAACTTGAAGTCGGCGCAATTGGCACGGGCCGCTTGCGACAAGTTCTCCACCCCAGACCATCCCCGTTTTGTGGCGGGTGCCCTCGGCCCCACGCCCAAAACCGCCAGTATCAGCCCCGATGTGAACGACCCAGGGGCGCGCAATGTGACCTTTGAGGAGCTGCGTGCGGCCTATTTCGAACAAGTGCAGGCGCTGGTGGAGGGTGGCAGCGACGTCTTGCTGGTGGAGACGATTTTTGACACCCTCAATGCCAAGGCCGCCCTGTTTGCCATCGACGAGTTCTTTGAGCTGTCTGGCGAGCGCCTGCCCCTCATCATCAGTGGCACGGTGACAGATGCGTCGGGTCGTATCCTGAGCGGCCAGACCGTGACCGCCTTCTGGCACAGTGTTCGCCATGCGCAGCCGCTGGCCATTGGCCTGAACTGCGCCCTGGGTGCGGCCTTGATGCGCCCGTATATCCAGGAGCTGAACCGGGTGGCACCCGACACCTTCATCAGCTGCTACCCCAATGCCGGCTTGCCCAACCCCATGAGCGACACCGGCTTTGACGAGACGCCCGAAGTCACCAGCCGTCTGGTACGGGAGTTTGCTGCCGAGGGCCTGGTCAATATTTTGGGCGGCTGCTGCGGCACCACGCCCGATCACATTGCCGCCATCCATCAGGCCGTCGCGCCGTTGACTACACGGTCCCTGCAGCGTCCGCGTTTTTACGCAGAAGCCGCCTGAGCCGCGCTCATTCCCTTCGACTTGCCGGGAGCTGATTAGGAGCGGCTGTAAGTGGCTGCAGTCTGTGGTTGAATCGGCAGCTTCAAAAAGCTCAGTTGTTTACACCATGGCTCTATTCAGGCTGGTCGCGCGCCAGCGTACTTCCACATGGGCGCAGGCCGTACTGGCCGCGCTGGTTTTTCCGGCCGCGATGGCTGCCGATGCGCCGGCCAATTCCGTTGCGACCCCACCAGTTCCCCGATTTGTAGAAGAGACAGACACCGCTGGCCTGCAAATTCGCTTTGATGGCGAAGACGAGTACATGGTGGGCGGCGGTGTGGCCACCTTCGACTGCGACAACGATGGCTTGCCCGAGGTCTATGTGACAGGCGGCGTCAACAAGGCGAAGTTCTATCGCAACAAAAGCTCGCGCGGTGGCCCGATCAAGCTGGCTGAGGAGCGCTCGGGCCTCGAGCTAACCAATGCCGTGGGCGCCTACCCGCTGGATGTGGACGGCGACGGACAAGTCGACCTGGTGGTGCTCCGGGTGGGCGAGGTGCAGGTGTTCAAGGGACTAGGGATGTGCCGGTTCCAGATTGCAAACGACACCTGGGGTTTCCAGAGCAGCAATGGCTGGCATACCGCTTTTTCCGCCACTTGGGAAAAAGGCCAAAACTGGCCTACCTTTGCCGTGGGCACTTACGTGGATCGCACCCGGCCTGAGTACCCCTGGGGCAGCTGCACGCCAACCCTGTTTCTGCGGCCACGCGAAGGCGCTGCCGGCTTTACAAGCCCCCAGGCGCTCACACCGGGCCACTGCGCCTTGTCGATGCTGTTCACAGACTGGAGCCGCTCGGGCGAGGCGGCACTGCGGGTGAGCAATGACCGCGAGTTCTACAAGGGCGGCCAAGAGCAACTTTGGCGGGTGGCCCCCAGCCAGGCGCCGGTGCTCTTTGGGCCAGACCAAGGCTGGAAACCCCTGCAAATCTGGGGCATGGGCATTGCCAGCCACGACATCGATGGCGACGGCCTGCCCGAAGTGTTTTTGACCAGCATGGCCGACAACAAGCTGCAGCGTCTGGCACCCGGCACGGCCATACCTGCCAAAAATCCCGCCTACCAGGACACGGCCTACCGACAGGGTTTGACGGCGCACCGGCCCTATGTGGGCGGTGATATATACCCCAGCACGGCCTGGCACGCCCAGTTTGAGGACGTCAACCACGATGGCTATGCCGATCTGTTCATCGTCAAGGGCAATGTGTCCACCATGCCAGACTTTGCACAGCTAGACCCCAATAACCTCTTGCTGCAAAAGACCGACGGCAACTTTGTCGAGGTCGGCAATCTGGCGGGCATGGCGAGCTTTCTTCGGGGGCGCGGCGGCATGTTGGCTGATTTGAATGGCGACGGCCTGCTCGACATGGTGGTGGTCAACCGATGGGACAAGGCCCAACTCTGGCGCAATGTGGGCGCAGGTACCGCCGAGAAGCCCGCTCCCATGGGGCACTGGCTACAGCTGCGCCTGCAACAGCCGGGCGCCAATCGGGCCGCCGTGGGGGCATGGGTCGAGGTGGATCTGGGTCAACCGTCCGGGAGAGTCATTCGGCGGGAGTTCACGGTGGGCGGTGGGCACGCCAGCGGCCATTGGGGCTGGCTGCACTTTGGTCTGGGTGAGATGGCGGCCGGCAAACAGGTCAAGCTGCGCGTGCAGTGGCCCCACGGTGACTGGAGCGATTGGCAAACCGTGGCCGCAGATGGTTTTTATGTGATGGACAAGGCCCAGGGCATCAGCCCCTGGAAGGCACCATGAATCGTTTTCATTTTCCCCTTCGCGCTCTCGCTTTGGCGATGGGCATCGGCCTGGCGGCTTCTGTCGCTCAGGCTCAGGCCACGCCTGCGACCACGCCGTCCACCGTCTCTATGGCCAAGCCGGCCAGTGCCTTCAGCGCGGGCGTGGCCACGGAGTGGTTTCAGCTGGCTTTGCTCCTAACTCAGCAAACCCCGGGCTTCAGCCCGCCGGTTGCGGCCCGTGCATTGGGATACCTGGGGCTGACCTTGTACGAGGCCATGGTGCCCGGCATGCCCAACAACATCAGTTTGGCCGGGCAGCTGAACGACTTGATCTCGCTTCCCTGGGCCCAGCCGGACGAGCCGCTGCACTGGCCTACCGTGGCCAATGCTGCCATGGCCACCATGACGCGCATGATGTTCAGCAACGCCAGCGCAGAAAACAAGGGCCGCATTGATTTGCTGGAGCGCAGCCTGCCGCTCAAGTACACGCAAGACTTTGATCCCAACAGCGTCACGCCTGACATCAGAAACCGCTCCCAGACGTTTGGAAAATTGATGGCCATGGCGGTGATGACCTGGGCGCGCACCGATGGTGGCCATGAAGCCTGGGGCCCACTGCGGCGTGACCAGAAACGCTTTGTGCCACCTAGCGGACCTGGCAAATGGACGGCAACGCCTCCGGCCTTCGCGCCAGCACTCCTGCCCTGGTGGGGCCAGGTGCGGCCCTTCGTGCTGAAGACGCCCGAAGACTGCCCGGCGCCACCGCCACCACCCTACTCGGAAGAGCCCAGCTCCCCGTTTTACAAAGAGGGCATGGAGGTTTATCGAATCGCGAATCAAGCGACCCAAGAGCAGCGCCAGTTTGCCCTGTATTGGGCGGATGACCCGGGCAAGACGCCCACGCCTGCAGGCCATTGGGCGTTCATCGCCAATGACCTGCTCAAGGAGCGCAAGGCCGACCTGGGCACCGCTGCAAAGACCTTTGTCCGCCTCAATATGGCCATGTCCGACGCCTTCATTGCTGGCTGGCACACCAAGTACGTCTACAACCTGCTTCGACCTGTGACCTACGTGCAACTGGTCATTGACAGCAACTGGGTGCCGGGTTTGATGCACACCCCGCCATTTCCCGAATACATATCGGGTCACTCGGTGCAGTCCAGCTCGGCAGCAGCTGTGCTGGACCGCCTGTTTGGCGCCAACACCCGTTTTACGGACAACACGCACAACGACCGCGGCTGGGGGCCACGCACCTTCCCCAGTTTCCAGGCTGCTGCCAGCGAGGCGGCCATGTCACGCATGTACGCCGGCATTCACTTCCGTTCTGGCGTGGAGAGCGGACAGATCCAGGGCCGTTGTGTCGGCCAGAAAGTATTGGCGCTCAGGTTCGAACGCTGAGGCCACGGGGTAGACCTAGGGTTTTCACGACCCTAGGGTAAGTCCTAATGTCCGTCGCACCCGCTTTGGTGATAATTAGTTCATCGATCAAACTATTGTTTTAACAATGGCAGGATCGATGACACAAGCAACCTTCCGCCTTATTTACAGGCAAACCACTCGGAGACATGCATGAAACTGAAACATTCACTGACGGCCTTGGCCCTGGGCCTGAGCGCGATCTCTTCCTTCGCACAAGTGACCGTGGGTGTGAGCTTTGATGCTTACCAGGAAGAGCGTTGGAAGACCGACGAAGCTGCCATCAAGGCAGAGCTGGCCAAGTCTGGCGCCAAGTACATCATGTCTGATGCCGGCGCTTCGACCGAAAAGCAATTGACCGACATCGACGGTCTGATTGCCAAGGGCGCCAAGGTGCTGATCGTTTTGGCTCGTGACAAAGACGCCATCCTGCCTGCCATCGCCAAGGCCAAGCAGCTGAACATCCCCGTGATTGCCTATGACCGTCTGGTTGACGCACCCGGCGTGACCTACATCACCTTCAACAACAAAGAAGTGGGTCGTATGACTGCCCGCGCCATTCTGGCTGTCAAGCCCAAGGGCAACTTTGCCATCATCAAGGGTGACCCAGGTGATGCAAATGCCAACTTCCTGCGCGAAGGCCAGGGCGAAGTGCTGGCTGATGCCATCAAAAAGGGTGACGTGAAGATCGTGGGTGAAGAGTTCACCTCCGGCTGGAACCCACAGAACGCCCAGAAAAACATGGAGCAGATCCTGACCAAAAACGGCAACAAGATTGACGCTGTGGTTGCTCAGAACGACGGTATGGCCGGCGGCGTGATTGCTGCTTTGGCTGCCAAGGGTTTGGCTGGCATCCCTGTGTCTGGTCAGGACGGCGATTTGGCTGCTCTGAACCGCGTGGCCCTGGGTACCCAGACCGTTTCCGTCTGGAAAAACTCGCGTGACCTCGGTGCTGCTGCTGCCAAGGCGGCTGTGGAGCTGGGCAATGGCAAGGCTGTTGCCGGTGCTGAAGACTTCAATGACAACGGCAAGATGAAGAACACGCTGAAGTCCTTGCTGTTGAAGCCAATTCCAGTCACCCGTGACAACCTCGATGTGGTGGTCAAGGCCGGTCACATCAGCAAGGAAGCCCTGTGCAAAGGTGTGACCGACCCCAAGGTTGCCGCCTGCAAATAATTCAGTCGACTGACTGAAAAGCCCTCACCGCGGGCCAAGCTTAATGCTTGTGACCCGCGGTGTGCTTTTGGGGTGGCCGTGATGTTCATGCGCCAACACCCGTGACGGATACAAGGGCGTCCTTTTCCCGGAGCTACTGATGAATCAAACTCTTAAAAACCTCAAGCATGCGCCAATCGATTGGCGCATGGTTTTGATGGCGGCCGTGTTGCTGGTCATTACCGTGACGTTCAATGTGCTGTCCGACGGTATCTTCTTCTCGCCTGAGAATCTTTACAACATTGCCCAGCAAACTGCCGTTGTCGGTGTGCTGGCTACAGTCATGGTCCTGATCATCGTTGCGCGCCATATCGACCTGTCGGTCGGCTCCGTGTTGGGGTTTGTGGGCGTCTTGATCGCCATGCTGATGTATGAATACGAATGGTCTTGGCAGACCGCCTGTTTCTTGGGCTTGGTCGTCGCAATTTTGGTGGCCATGTACCAGGGCTGGTTGACCTCCATACTGGGTGTGCCCTCCTTTGTGGTGACCCTGGGTGGTCTGATGTCGTTCCGTGGTGCGGCCTACTTGCTGTCCCAAGGCAAAACCCAGCCGATTGCAGATCCGTTTTTTCTGACCTTGGGCGGTGGTTTCAATGGCGGCATAGGCACTCGTGCCTCGTGGATTTTGGGTGTTGTCATTTGCCTTGCAATTTTGTGGAGTGTGATTGCCCGCCGTCGTGCCAAAAGCTTTTATGAAGTTCCCAATCGTGCATTGACCACCGACCTGGCTATCGCGGCCATTCCCATGGTGTTGGTCCTGGCGTTTGTGAATGCCATGTGCGCTTACCAAATTCCGAACAAACCAGATGCCCAAGGCATCCCTATTCCCGTGCTGATCTGGGGGGCCGTGGCCTTGTTCATGTCTTTCCTGGTCAAGCGCACCCGCTTTGGCCGCTATGTGTTTGCCATGGGGGGTAATCCGGATGCTGCCGCCTTGGTGGGCATTCCCGTCAAGCGCGTGACCATGCTGCTGTTCGTGTTGTTGGCGGTGCTGACCACGATTGCTGCCATCGTGTCGGTGTCGCGCTTGAACGCCGGCACCAATTCCTTGGGAACCAACCTGGAGCTGTTGGTGATTGCTGCCACGGTGATTGGTGGTACAGCTCTGGCAGGTGGCAGCGGCACGATCCTGGGCTCCGTCCTGGGTGCGCTGATCATGCAGTGCATCGAAAGCGGCATGTTGCTGCTTGATGTGTCCATCGGTATGCGCTACGTGATCATTGGTCAGGTGCTGATCGCTGCGGTGGTTTTTGATGTGGCTTATCGCAAGTGGACGGGAGATACCCAGTGAACACCGAAGTAAACAACGTGAACGTCTCCACCAAACCAAAGGCAGACCCCAACAAATGCCTGGTTGAACTACGCAACATCAAAAAGGCCTTTGGCGGCGTCCACGCGGTGGATGATGTCAGCCTGACGCTTTACCCCGGCGAAGTCGTGGCCTTGTTGGGTCACAACGGCGCGGGCAAGTCCACGCTGATGAAGATGTTGGCGGGGGCGTACCCCATTGACAGCGGCGATGTGATGATCAACGGTAAGCGGGCCGAAATCCGCTCTCCCGCAGACTCCCAGGCGCAGGGCATCGAGACGATTTACCAAACTCTGGCGCTGGCCGATAACCTTGACTCGATTGCGAACCTGTTCCTGGGGCGCGAGTTGCTGACCAAGTGGAACACCCTCGACGACCACCGCATGGATGCTGAGGGCCGCAAGGTCTTTCATCGCCTGAACAAGAACTTCAAGAATCACCATGTGCCGGTGCGTCGCTTGTCTGGCGGCCAGCGCCAGGTGGTGGCGATTTCGCGAGCCATTTTCTTCAATGCGCAGATCCTGATCATGGACGAGCCCACAGCGGCCCTGGGCCCGGAAGAAACCGCCATGGTGGCGCGTCTGATCGAGCAGCTCAAGGCCGAAGGCGTGGGCATTTTCCTGATCAGCCACGACATGCACGATGTGTTTGCTCTCAGCGACCGCGTGGCCGTCATGAAGAACGGCAAGCTGGTGGGCACCTACCGCACCCAGGACGTGACCGAGGACGAGGTGCTGGGCATGATCATTCTGGGCAAGCAGCCCGCAGGCAAGTCGCAGACGGAAAGAATGCCTGCCTGAATGGCACGCGTCGGCCCTCATGAAAACCACCGGCGATCAGCAGCTGGTCAAGCGCATCAACCGCAGCGCCTTGTTGCGGCTGTTGCGTGCGCAGCCGGGCTTGTCCCGTGCGCAGCTAGCCAGTGAAAGTGGGCTCACCAAGTCCACGGTCAGCCTGCTGGTGCGTGAGCTGATCGACGAAGGCTGGCTGGCAGAAGACGAAATCGCTGTCACGCCGGGCCAGGGTCGGCCCTCCACGCCACTGCGGGTGAGCAGCAGTGTGTTGGGCTTGGTGGGCGTCGAGGTCGCGGTGGATTGCCTGCGGCTGGTTTGTGTGTCTCTGACGGGGGAGGTCCTGTGGTGCACAGACGAGCCCTTGGTTAGCAAGCGGCTGGAAGATGTTTGCGAGCAAACTGCTCGTTTGACGGTTCAGGCCCAGCAGGCCCAATCTGGCTTGGGTCTGGTCCTGTTTGGCATCGGTGTGGGTTTGCCCGGTGCCTGTGACAACGACACTGGCTGGGTGCGATTTGCGCCCAACCTGGGCTGGCGCGACGTCGACTTTTTGTCTGAACTCAAACGCAGCTTGGCCCGACACGGTCTGCCTGACGTGCCCCTACACATCCAGAATGATGCTGACGCAGCTGCCCTGGGTGAATATGAATTTGCCGGTGGCCACGACGAAGACACCCTGATTTTTGTGAACTGTGACATCGGTGTAGGCGCTGGCATTGTGCTGAACGACCGCCTATTTACTGGCGCCCAAGGCATGGCCGGTGAAATCGGTCACAGCATCATGCAAATTGACGGCGAGCTGTGCTCTTGTGGCCGTCGTGGTTGTGCCGAGACCTTTATAGGTGCCCGCGCCTTGGCTAGCAGCAGCAATCATCCCGACCGTTTGGCCCAGGCCGGCCACAGCCTGGGTGTGCTTTTGCAGAACCTGTGGACGACCTTTAACCCCAATGTGCTGGTGGCAGGTGGAGCCTCATGCGTGCGCCACCCCGAGCTGGTACAGATGGCACAGGACACCCTGAATGCTTGCGCCGCCAGTGCAGGCATCGCGGCGCCCCAGGTGCGGACCGCACGCTATGGTTTGCTGGCGCCCGCCGTGGGTGCTGCGGCGCTGGTGTTGCACCAACACCTGCGACCGGTGCC
>JBJOJH010000251.1:0-2668 GCA_046046715.1 Pseudomonadota bacterium
CTCCCATTCCTCCTCGGTCAGGGGGCCGGGTTTGTTCAGGATGTGGTCAGGGGTTGCGACCTTACCGATGTCATGCATCGGGGCGCCTGCCTCCAGCAAGTCCAGCTGTTCGGCGGGCAGGCCCAGGAGGGTGCCCAACTGGCGGGAATAGAGGGCGATGCGCCGGATGTGGGTGCCGGTTTCCTTGCTGCGACACTCGATGGCACCGCACAGGCGGTTCAGCACCTCGGCCTGGGCGTCCGTCACCTTTTGGCGCAGAGCGATATTGCTCATCAGGTTGCGGTAACCCCGCAGGGAAGTGTAAGTCGAGGTTTCCAGCCGGTCGGCGGTGAGCTCGGTTTTCTCCTTGTAATCGTCGATCTCGAAGTACTGCACGATCTCGCGTTGGGGCGCTGCGCCAGGGTTGCCGGTGCGCAGGATCAAGCGTGTGTCCCGATTGCCTAGCTGATCGCGCACGTACTTCACCAGGTCCAGGCCTGCGTGCTCCGTTTCCATCACCACGTCGATATAGGCCACTGCGATGTCCTTGTGCTGCTCGAACAGCAGGCGCGCGTCTCGGGCCGAACGGGCATCCAGTATGTCCAGAGGCCGGCCGTCAAAGCGCAGGTCCTCTAAAACCAGGCGGCTGACCTCAATGACGTCTTCTTCATCATCAACCAGCAAAATTTTCCAGGGGCTCGTATTGGGTTTCAACATGTGTCAGACCTGGGGGGTTATGGGAAGATCAATATGGAAGGTGGTGCCACTGCCGGGCGTGCTGTGGAAGGTCAACTTGCCTCCCAGCACTTGCTCGATGGTTCGACGGCTGGAAAACAGGCCCAAGCCCGAGCCACCCGAGCTGCGCTTGGTGGTGAAGAACGGTGTGAAGGCCTTGGCGACGGCTTCGTCGTTCATGCCGTTTCCGTTGTCTGCCACCGTGACACGGACCCCTTCCGGCTGCCGCGTGACATCAATGGTGACCCGTCTGTCCTCGCGGCCTTCAAAGGCGTGGATAGATGCATTGACCATCAGGTTGGTCACGGCCTGGCCCAACGAGCCAGGTTCGGTGTGCAGGCTGATGTCTGCGGGACAGTTGAGCTTGACTTCGCAGCGGCCCCGCTTCATCAGGGGTGATACGGACACCACCAAGCTATCCAGAAAGGAGCTGAGGTTGACCTTGCGCCATTCGATGCGGGTGGCGTCCGCCGTGGTTTGCTTGAAGCTGCTCACCAGTCGGGCGGCCTTGTTCAGGTTGTTCAGCACCAGCTTGACCGAGCGGCCGACCGTACTGGCCAGGCGTTCGGCTTCCGATGCCACGATGTCGCCCCGGCGCGCAGAGTCATCCAATTGCTGGGCCACCTTGTCTAGATGAGACGAGGCCGTGATCGCAATGCCGATGGGGGTGTTCAGGTCGTGCGCAATGCCGGCAATAGTCAGACCCAGTGACTCCAGTTTGAGCGATTCCTGCAACTCGCCGGCCAGACGGGTGCGCTCGCTTTCTGCATTTTTGAGGTCGGTAATGTCGGTGATACAAATCACGTAATGCTGCAATCGGCCCTGGGTGTCGTAGCTGGGGAAACCCAGGGAGCGACTCCAGAAAGTGCTGCCATCGCGCCGGTAGTTCAGGATTTCTATTTCCAGCGTCTGCCTTTGCTGGATGGCCTCATGCACCGCCACAATCGAATCGGCGCGGGTGTCCGGGCCATATAAAAACCGCACACCGCGCCCGGCAACTTCGTCGTGAAGGTAGTTGGTCAGCTCGGTAAATGCCTCGTTGACGTAGGCGATCTCCACATCATTGGTGCGCGGCTGCGCGATGACGATGCCAAACGGCGCTTTGTCCAGTACGGTGGTTTTGGTGCGTAGTTCTTCAACGGTTTGTTGCAGTTGCACGCTCTTTTCGTACAGCTCGCGACTGGCCTCCTCCTTGTCTTTGTTCAGCCCTTTGAGCAATGCATTGCCCTTGCGGTATTCACGCAAGGCAGCAAATGCCGAGCCCGTGAAGAACAGAAGATAGATGACCAGCGGCAAGCTGTCCTGGGCCTGGCCAGAGAGCGAGAGAGCGACAGAGATGTCCTGTATGCCGCGCACGTCGCCCACCAACCAGTCCCTTGCCGGCGAGTCCGGGTGGCTGTTGTGACAGTTCACACACCCGGCTTCCATGCGTACGGGTATTGCCAGCCGCATGCGGGGCACGCCTGAGGGGTCGGCCTCGGTACGCCAAAAGTCCTCTAGCTGCCGGTCACGTCGAAATGCCCGTAGAGCCTCTGTCTGAAAGGTATCTAGCGCGGGCCGGTCGCGCTGTTTGAAAGGCATGTCAGACACGAAGGAGAACAGCAGGGAGGTGTCCACTGCCTTATCCCTGATGGCTTCGCCCAGCTCTATCGACAAGGTGGCAGGAATGGGGACGCCGCCTGGCACCTGGTGGTAGCGGTCCGTCACCGTGACAACGCCGTTGTTTTGCAGTATGCGCCCCGATACATTGGCCGCGTAGTAAGAGCGCACTACCGAAATCACCGAACTGAAGGCGCGTGCGTCTCGCATCGACTCGAGCTCCGCATGATTGCGCAGCGAGTGATACAGCACAAAGGGCAAAGCAATCATCGCCGTCAGAAAAAC
Source organism: Pseudomonadota bacterium (assembly GCA_046046715.1). Lineage (GTDB taxonomy): Bacteria > Pseudomonadota > Gammaproteobacteria > Burkholderiales > Burkholderiaceae_C > JBEEJZ01. Next base: position 2,599 of record JBJOJH010000251.1, read on the forward strand.
GACCAGCGCAGGCGTCATGCCTAATTCACGCCAGCGATTGACGCTGGCTTTAAGTGTGGAGGCGTTCATT
>JBJOJH010000252.1:0-3730 GCA_046046715.1 Pseudomonadota bacterium
CTGCGGTGCTCGATCCAGCCGTGGTCCGCGCAAACTCGCTGCGCTCAAACAGCGCGCGGCCCTTGATCCGGCTGGCTCTGTGCTCCTCGGCGCATACACAAGGGGCTGATACCGGGAAGCCCTGACTACCTGTATCCCTGAACCAAACCCCGTTGCTGAATGCGCCGAGCAGCGCACCGAAACGGGGATCAGAAGAACGCTTGTCTGAGCGCAGCGAGTTTGCGTTCTTCCCCGGGTTCGGGAGCAGCGCAGGCTGCCCCGAAGCTACTAGCTTCGGGGTCGCAAACAGTGGGGTCGCCTTTCTTTTGCTTACTTTGCTTTGGCGACAAAGAAAAGTGAGGCGCCGCCGGGCGCTCCCGGCTCCCGCCCTTCGCAGAAGAAAAGAGCAGCTCGCACCGGGGCGCCAACCGGTCTCAAACCTCAGCAAACACTGCCTCCCACAACGCCACAATGGCCGCACGCTCCACCTCCAGCGTTTCAGGAGCTACCGCCGTGGGCTCTTCGTTCAGGCGGGCGTGGTGTTGTACCCGGCGCAGTTCGCGGTAGGCATTGGCTGCTGCGTGGCCAAAGCCATCGGGTAGCAGGCCATGCTGCTGGGCGCGTTCCAGCAGGGCGATGTTGCCGACGTTGTCTTGCAGGGCGGGGCAGCTGGCAGAGCGGGAGAGCACCAGATACTGCACCACAAACTCGGCATCCACCATGCCGCCGGGGCTGTGTTTGACGTCGAACATCTCGCCGCGCACCGGGTGGGCCTGGCTGACCTTCTCTCGCATGGCGGTAATTTCGCGGGCCAGGTCGGCTGCCTTGCGCGGAGCAGTGATGACGGTGCGGCGCACCTCGTCAAAACGCTGGCGCAGGGCCTCGCTCCCCAGCACGCAGCGGGCCCGCGTCATGGCCTGATGTTCCCAGGTCCAGGCGGTGTTTGAGCCGCGCTGCTGCTGGTAGTTGGCATAGGCCTCAAAGCTGGTCACCAGCAGGCCCGAGTTGCCATTGGGCCGCAGGGCGGTGTCGATCTCGTACAGGTCGCCTTCGCCGGTCTTGACGGTCAGCCAGTTGATCAGGCGGCGCACCAGTCCGGCATAGACCTCGCCAGCGCGCTCGTGATCGTCGTCGTACACAAACACGATGTCCAGGTCACTGCCGTAGCCCAGCTCAATGCCCCCCAATTTGCCGTAGGCAATGATGGCGAATTGGTGGTCTTCACGGTGGCGGTTCTTGAAGCGGGCCCAGCACCAGCGGGTGGTGACGCGCAGCACGGTTTCGGCCAGTGCGCTCAGGTCGTCGGCCACCTGCTCGACCGTCAGGCGGCCCTCCACGTCGCGCGCCAGGGTGCGAAACACCTCGGCGTGGTGTGCACGGCGCAGCAAATTCAGCAGGCTTTCGTCGTCATCCTCGTGCGTGGTGCGCAGGGCAGCCAGGCGGCGCTCGAGTTCGCCCTCAAACTCGGTGGCGTCAAAACGCTCCCCCAGCATGTGGTTATTGGCCAGTTCGTCGATCACCCCCGGGTGCTGGATCAGGTAGCGCGCGGGCCAGCGGGCCGAGCCCAACAGGCGCAGCAGGCGTTCATGCACCATCGGCCGCTCCAGTAGCAAGGCCAGGTAGCTTTCACGGCGCAACAGGGGTTCGATCCAGTCGGCAATGCGCACGGCGGCTTCTTCGGTCACGCGGCCGTCGCGTACCCAGGCCCCCGTACGTGCCACCAGCTGCACCAGGCGCTGGCGCGACTCCTCGCGCAGGGCCAGCACACGCGGGTGCTCACGCCAGGCTTCCACTCGGGCCCTGAAAGCCGCCGGCAGCTGCTTCAAGAGCTCATCGAAATCAGTGGCGCTGGCTGTCCCCTTGTTTTTGCCGTTGCCGTTGCAGCCCTTGCAGTCGGACTGCCCGCCGCCCAGCAACACATCAAATTCTTGCGCCACCACCTCGCGGTGAGCATCCAGGGCTGCCAAAAAGGCAGCCGCAGTGTCAAAGCCCATGGCCCTGGCGATCCAGTTCAGGTCGCCGTCCTGGGTGGGCAGCACATGAGTTTGCTGGTCGTCCAGATACTGGATGCGGTGCTCCACCTGGCGCAAAAATCCATAGGCCGCGGCCAGCGCGTCGGCAGTCGCCTCGGGCATGAGCGAGGCGCGGGCCAGGCGTTTGAGGGCGCTGACGGTGGGGCGGGTGCGCAGCTCGGGGAACTGCCCGCCGCGCACCACTTGCAGCAGCTGCACGATGAACTCGATTTCACGGATGCCGCCGCGCGACAGTTTGACATCGTTGGTGCGCTCGGGCCTGCCGGCGCTGCGGCGGGCGGCGTGTTCACGAATTTGCCGGTGCAGCACCCGCAAGGCATCGAACACGCTGTAGTCAAGGTAGCGCCTGAAGACAAAAGGCAGTACCACCTGACGCAGTTGCAGCGCTGATTGATCCTGCAAGGTGGCCAGCGGCGCGACCACCCGGCTTTTGAGCCAGGCAAAGCGCTCCCACTCTCGGCCCTGTACGTGCAGGTACTCCTCCAAAGCGCCCAGCGACACCGTAGCGGGGCCCGAGTTGCCGTTGGGCCGCAGGGCCAGGTCGACGCGGAACACAAAGCCGTGTTCAGTCACGTCGCCCAGCAGGCTCTGGATGGCACGCACGGCCTTGCCGAAGTACTCCTGGTTGCTGATGCGTGCGCGACCCTGCTCGTTGCCGGCAGTGTCGCCATCCTGGTCGTAGACATAGATCAGGTCGATGTCGCTGGAGACATTGAGCTCGCGTGCGCCCAGCTTCCCCATGCCGACCACCCACAGGCGAGCGGTCTGGCCATCGGGGCCGAGCGGGGCGCCATGAATGGCGGTCAGCTCCTGGCAGGCATGGTTGCAAGCCAGGTCGATGGTGAACTCGGCCAGCACCGTCATGGCCCCGGTGACATCACGTACCGAGGCGCCTGCATCGCAGTCCAGCCGCAGCAAGCGCTCAAGTACCAGCTGGCGCAAGATGCGCAGCGCCGCGCCCAAGTCGGCACCACTGGCGCGTAGTGCCTGGTAGGCGCGAGTCATGCGGTCCCGGTCGGGCAAGCCAGCCTCCAGCAAGGCCAGTTCTGCGCTGTAACGGCGGCTGATGCGTGCCGCATAGCGGGAAAACGTGGACAGGCGTTCGGTGGGTTCAATCGCGCTGGGCGCGTCGCTGGCGTCAGTGGTGCTTGGACTCATGATGGTGCCCCTGGCACCCACACATTGCGGGTCATAATTCTTGACACGTTTTGAATAGAAGATGGATCGTTCACCGCCCACACCGTCGTCCTGGCTGAAGGCCGCAGCGGCCGCCGCCCGGTGGTCGCTGCGTTTGGTGTTGTTTGCCTGGGCTGTTTTTGCGCTGGTCTGGGGTGGCCTGCATTGGGTCATTGTGCCGCGAATCGATCAAATTCGCCCGCTGCTGGAGACTCGGGCCACGCAGCTGCTGGGGGCTCGGGTGCAGATCGGTGCCATCGCCGCCGAGTCCACCGGCACCCTGCCGTCTTTCCAGTTGAGCGATGTGCGCCTATTCGACACCCAGGGTCGGGAAGCCCTGCGTCTGCCGCGCGTGCTGGCCTCCTTGTCGCCGCGCTCGCTGCTATCGCTGAGCTTCGATCAGCTGCTGGTGGAGCGTCCGCACCTGGACATGCGGCGCACAGCGGACGGTCGTTTTTTGGTGGCGGGGCTGGATCTGTCCCAAGCTGCACAAAGTGACGGTCGCGCTGCCGACTGGTTTTTCTCTCAACCCGAGCTGGTGG
>JBJOJH010000253.1:0-6522 GCA_046046715.1 Pseudomonadota bacterium
GGGGCCCCCCCCCCCGGGCAGCACCCACGGCAGTGAACCAGTGGGTTCTTCAGCACCTCGCGATACACCCCCTCGCCCATGCCGTGCAAGCGTTGCAACTCAAACGGACTGCCCCCTGCCGTGGCCACCTTGCCCGCCATTTGCAGGATGGCCGCAATCGTGGCGGCGTTGTGGGTGGCAAACTGCGGGTAGATCGCATCGGGTGCAGCCAGCAAGGCACGGGCACAGGCCAGGTAGCTCAGATCGGTGTGATGCTTGTGGGTGAACACGGGGTAGTGGGGCAAGCCCTGCTCCTGGGCACGCTTGATTTCGGCGTCCCAGTAAGCGCCTTTCACCAGCCGGCACATCAGACGCAGGCCATGTTTGCGTGCCAGGTGGGTGACGTGCTCAATCAGCTCCAGCGCGCGGGTCTGGTAGGACTGCATCGCCAGGCCCAGGCCCGTCCAGGTGCTGCGGCCCGAGTCTGCGCACCAGGCTGGCAGATGCGAGACCACGGCAATGATGAGGGCCTCGAACACATCCAGAGACAGCTCCAGCCGGTCCACCTCTTCGGCATCGATGGTGAGATTGATGTTGGCACGTGCGGCCAGCTCGCACAGGCACAGCACGCGGGGCACCAGCTCGGCCATGATGCGTTCGCACTGGGCATCTTCGTAACGTGGATGCAGGGCACTGAGCTTGATGGAGATGCCGTCGTTCGCCTCACACGGCCCGCTCGGATTAGCGCCTGCGGCAATGGCCCGAATGGCCTGGGTGTAGCTGTCCAGATAACGCAGTGCATCAGCATCGGTACGAGCGCCCTCGCCCAGCATGTCGTAGCTGAATCTAAGGCCCTTGTGCTGCTTTGCCCGGGCGGCAATCGCTTCGTGCATGGCCTCATGGATGGTCTGGCCCAGCACAAATTGGCGCCCCAGCAACTGGACCGCACGCAGCGTGGCAGCCACTACCGAGCGGGCACCCAGCTTGGCCAACACACCCGAGGGCGCGTCGCCGTCAGGCAAGAACTTTTTCGACAAGGCGATGGCTGCGCTCGACAGACGGGCCAGGGTTTTGTCACCCGCCGAGTCGAAGTCGGCACGCCCCAGCTGATCGGCCGTGAGGGCAATGGCGGTTTCTGCGTCGGGAACACGCAGCAGGGCCTCGGCCAGACGCATCAGGGCCAGGCCCTCGGCGCTGGAAATGGGGAATTCCTTGAGCAGACTTTCCATGGCCCAGAACGGCGGCGGGTTCTTGCGCACAGCCTGCACCCAGGGTGCGGCCACCCGCGCGGCAGCAGCCCAGTCCAGGGCATGGCCCAGGCTGGCCAGGCGATGAGAGACCACCAGGTCTTCAGGACGATAGGGAAGGGGCAGGCGCATGGTAAAACTCCGTCAAGTTGGTGAATGACGGAATCATCTAACGATCATCGATGAATTTTTATTCAAATTTATTCATATTTATAGTGAATTGTTTTAAGCCAGAATCTATCCGACGATCTTCTAGCCCTGTGCTGAACCGCCCCATCGACACCCGCTGCACGCCTGCGGGAGCCCGCAAGTTGCCATCTCCAAGGCGGGATGAAATGCACGCTTGGCAAGAAACGGCTTCAGGCTGTGGCCTAATATTGGGTTCTACAACACTCATGGAGTATTTTTAATGGCCAAGGAATTCCGTACCGAAGCAGACCGTCTGCGCTCACCCAAGCCCGTGCCTCTGCCTGGCTACACCAACCCAGTGAGCCGCGGTCAAAAGCGTAGCCTGGAGCGCGGCGTCGCCACCCGCAGCAAAAAGAACCCCGGCAAGCGTTGCCACAAGGGCGGCTGATCAGCCCCGCCCCATCACGCTGATGCCCAAGCGCATCGGCGTGATCCGGCCTCAACGGCCCACCCCTCCCCCACTTTTCTGAATCAGTCTTTGCGCTCATAGAGCCCGCAACAGCGCTGACGCCTTCCCAGTCCCATGCCCGACGCACCGAACGACCTTGACCGGCTGGACCTGAAAATTCTGGACGCCCTGCAACGGGATGGCAGACTGGCCAATCTGAAGCTGGCTGAAACCATCGGCCTGTCGCCCACCGCCGTGCTGGCCCGCGTGCAGCGACTGACGCGTGACGGCTATATCCTGGGTTATGAAGCGCGGCTGAACCCCCTGAAACTAGGGGCCGGCATGATGGTGTTTGTCGAAGTGCTGCTGGACCGCACCACGCCCAATGTGTTTGAGGCCTTCAAGGCGGCGGTGCAGGTGCGCGACGAGATCATGGAATGCCACATGGTGGCTGGCGGCTTTGACTACCTGCTCAAGACACGCATGGCCGACATGAACGCCTACCGGGATTTTGCAGGTAGTGTGCTGTGGCAACTGCCTGGCGTGCGTGAAACCCGCACCTATGCGGTGATGGAAGAAGTCAAGAACAGCACGCGACTCAAGCTGATCTAGGTGCGGCGCACGATCTAGTCAAACCACCGGCTCGGCCGCGCGGGTCCGAACGCCAAAAATCGCACTACCCACCCGCACCATCGTGCTGCCTTCCACTATGGCAGCGTCCATGTCGCCCGACATGCCCATCGACAGGGTGTCCAGCGCCAGCCCATGTCCGCGTAAATCGTCAAAGACCGCGCGGACCTGGGCAAACACGGCGCGCTGAGCTTGCTCATTGGCCGCAGGGTCGGGTATGGACATCACGCCACGCAAGCAGAGCCTGGGCAAACCCGCCACCGCTTGCGCAAGTTCCCAGGCCTGCGCTGGTGCCACGCCCGACTTGGTGGCACCGCCTTCCACATTGACTTGGATGCACACCTGCAGGGGCGGCAGATGCTGCGGGCGCTGCTCGCTCAGGCGCTGGGCAATCTTGAGCCGGTCCACAGTGTGCACCCATTGAAAATGTTCTGCCACTAAACGCGTCTTGTTGCTCTGGATCGGGCCTATGCAGTGCCATTCGAGGGCGGGCACGCCTGGCAGCTGAGCCAGGGTCTGAATTTTTTCGACCGCCTCCTGAATGTAGTTTTCGCCGAAAGCCGTCTGACCCGCGGCCACCGCCTGCAGAACGGCATCTGGACCAAAAGTTTTGGAAACTGCCAGCAAACGCACCGCCTGCGGATCGCGCCCCGCCTGCAGGCAAACGGCCTGTATTCGTTCCCGGAGGCGCTCAAGATTTGCGGCAATCGTGGTCATAATCGCCCGAGCGTAACAAACAAATGAGAGTGAGGGTGCGGTGGAAATTCAACAGTTGCTGAGTTTCAGCGTCAAGAACAAGGCCTCGGACCTGCACCTGTCGGCAGGCCTTCCACCCATGATCCGCGTGCATGGCGATGTGCGTCGCATCAACATCGAGGCGCTGGATCACAAAGAAGTGCATGCCATGGTGTACGACATCATGAATGACACCCAGCGCAAGCACTACGAAGAGTTTCTGGAGATCGACTTTTCCTTCGAAATTGAAGGCCTGGCGCGGTTTCGGGTCAACGCCTTCAACCACCAGCGCGGCGCAGGTGCGGTGTTTCGAACCATTCCCAGCAAAATCCTGAGCCTGGAACAGCTCAACGCCCCCAAAATATTTGCCGACCTGGCCCTCAGGCCGCGCGGCATGGTGCTGGTGACCGGCCCCACAGGCTCGGGAAAGTCCACCACCCTGGCAGCGATGGTGAACTACCTGAACGAGAACGAGTTTGGCCACATCCTGACGGTGGAAGACCCGATCGAATTTGTGCACGAGTCCAAAAAATGCCTCGTCAACCAGCGCGAGGTGGGGCCGCACACTCTGAGCTTTGCCGCAGCCCTGAAATCTGCGTTGCGCGAAGACCCGGATGCTATTCTGGTGGGCGAGATGCGCGACCTGGAAACCATACGCCTGGCCATGACCGCCGCAGAGACCGGCCACCTGGTGTTTGGCACGCTGCACACCTCCAGCGCGGCCAAAACCATCGACCGGATCATTGACGTGTTTCCGGCCGAGGAAAAAGAGATGGTGCGGGCCATGTTGTCGGAATCCCTGCAGGCGGTCATTTCACAGACCCTGTGCAAGACCAAGGACGGTCAAGGCCGGGTGGCAGCCCACGAGATCATGCTGGGCACGCCCGCCATCCGCAATCTGATTCGCGAAGCCAAGGTGGCTCAGATGTATTCAAGCATCCAGACTGGCAACAGCGTGGGCATGCAGACGCTGGATCAGAACCTGATGGATCTGGTCAAGCGCAATGTGATAAGCCCGGCCGAAGCCCGCAGCAAGGCGAAGATTCCGGAAAATTTCCCGGGGTGAGTTGAGTATGGCCCCCATGCTTGCCACTTCGTGTGCTGCGCTGCCCCCACTTTTGCCACTGACATCAAAAAGGAGTTGCGCTGATGGAACGCGATCAGGCCACTAAATTCATCAATGACTTGCTCAAGCTAATGGCCAGTCGCAATGGCAGCGACATGTTCATCACGGCTGATTTCCCGCCTGCAATCAAGGTCGATGGCAAGGTGACCAAGGTGTCGCCGCAACCGCTCAACAGTGGGCACACCATGGCCTTGGCTCGTTCGGTGATGAGCGACAAGCAGATTGCCGAGTTCGAGCGCACCAAGGAATGCAACTTTGCGATTGCCCCTGCCGGCATCGGGCGGTTCCGGGTCAATGCCTTTGTGCAGCAGGGCAAGGTCGGCATGGTGTTGCGGGTCATCCCCAACACCCTCCCGACCATCGACGCCCTGGGCGTGCCCCCGGTGTTGAAAGACATTGCCATGACCAAGCGTGGCCTCGTCATTCTGGTGGGGGCCACGGGGTCCGGTAAATCGACCACGCTGGCGGCCATGGTGGACTGGCGCAACGAAAACTCCTTTGGCCACATCATCACCATTGAGGACCCGGTGGAATTCGTGCACCCACACAAGAACTGCGTTGTGACCCAGCGCGAGGTGGGACTGGACACGGAGAGCTGGGATGCGGCCCTGAAAAACACGCTGCGCCAGGCACCCGATGTCATCTTGATGGGCGAAATTCGGGACCACGAAACCATGGAACACGCCGTGGCCTTTGCCGAGACCGGTCACCTGTGCCTGGCCACCTTACACGCCAACAGTGCCAACCAGGCGCTGGACCGCATCGTCAACTTCTTCCCTGAAGAGCGCCGAGCCCAGTTGCTGATGGATTTGTCACTCAACCTCAAGGCCATGATTTCGCAGCGCCTGATCCCCAAGCAGGACGCCAAGGGCCGGGTGGCAGCGATTGAAGTCATGATCAACAGCCCGTTGATCTCTGATCTGATCTTCAAGGGCGATGTGGCCGAGATCAAGGAGATCATGAAGAAGAGCCGCAACCTGGGCATGCAAACCTTCGATCAGGCCCTGTTTGACGCTTACGAGGCCAACCTCATCACCTACGAAGACGCCCTGAGAAACGCAGACTCGCAAAACGACTTGCGGCTGCAAATCAAGCTCAACAGCAACCGGGGACGCTCTGGCGACCTGGGTGAAGGCACCGAGCACCTGGCCATCGTTTAGGCATGCTGCGGGGCAGAATCCGCCGTCACAAACCCAAGCTACACAACAGGACTCCGCGCCATGAACATGATTGCCGACAAAACCTACGACACCACCCCCGCCCGCAAGGTCGCCTTTTTGGGCTTGGGGGTCATGGGCTACCCCATGGCCGGCCATCTGGCTCGTGCCGGTCACACCGTGTGCGTTTACAACCGCACACCCGCCAAGGCCCAAGACTGGCTGGCCCAGCTGGCGTCTTCTTCCCACAGCAGTGCCGCAACGCCACGCGAGGCTGCAGCAAACGCCGACATCGTGTTTTGCTGCGTGGGCAATGACGATGATCTGCGCAGCGTGACGCTGGGGCCCGACGGTGCCATTGCGGGCATGAAGGCGGGCGCCATTTTTGTGGACCACACCACAGCATCGGCCAGCGTGGCGCGCGAGCTGTCTGCCGCAGCTCAAGACCTCGGGCTACAGTTCATCGATGCCCCCGTCTCCGGCGGTCAGGCAGGTGCCCAAAACGGCATGCTGACGGTGATGTGTGGCGGCGACCCGGCTGCGTTTGAAGCCGTCAAGCCCACGGCCATGGCATTTTCACGGGCCTTTACCTACCTGGGAGAGAGTGGTAACGGCCAGCTCGCCAAGATGGTCAACCAGATCTGCATCGCCGGGCTGGTGCAAGGGTTGAGCGAGGCCATCGCCTTTGGTCAAAAAGCCGGGCTGGATATGAACCAGGTGCTTGATGTCATCGGCAAGGGCGCAGCTCAAAGCTGGCAGCTCGACAACCGGGGCAAAACCATGGTGGCCGACAAGTTCGACTTCGGTTTTGCGGTGGACTGGATGCGCAAGGACCTGGGTCTGGTGCTGGATGAGGCGCGCCAGAATGGATCGCGCCTGCCAGTCACGGCGCTGGTCGACCAGTTTTATGCCGACGTGCAGCAAATGGGTGGGCGCCGCTGGGACACCTCCAGCCTGATCAAGCGCCTCAAGTAAGCGCTACAGGCCCCAGGGCTTACTTGGCCTTGGCAGCGTCCTTCGCGGGCGCTGGGGGTACCAGGCGCTGCAGCTCTTCCTCGGTGATGATCTCGA
>JBJOJH010000254.1:0-5846 GCA_046046715.1 Pseudomonadota bacterium
CTGGGTCAAAACGCCTTGAACGAGATCACTGGTGAATTCACATCAGATGATCTTCTGGGTGTCATCTTTTCCAGTTTTTGTATCGGAAAATGAATACGCCCAGCCGCCCTGAGGTGCGACGCCAAAGCCAGCATTTGCACAAGACATGAATGAAGCGTCTGGGACGCTGCGGTGGTAAAACTACACGCCTTTGAGCAGCGCTGCCTCGGCCTGTGCAAGTGCCTCAGCCTTGCCTGAAAGCACCAGCGTATCACTGCCCTCAATCACGACGTCCGGGCTTTCTGCGTCTACGCTTTTGCCTGATTGACGTCGCAGACTCAGCACGCGCACTCCCATTGCCGCCAGTTCAAAATGATGCAGTGACTTACCGATGCACCGTGCCCCCATGGGTAGCGTCACGGATGCCAAGCGCTCCTGATGAAGTTCGTCTACCGAGCTGTCGTCAGCGCCGTGAAAATAGCCGCGCAGCAGGTTGTATCTTGCATCCCTTTGGTCCTGCACCACACGTATCACCCGGCGCATGGGCACGCCCACTAGCGCCAGCGCATGGCTGGCCAGCATGAGGGACCCCTCGATGGCTTCGGGCACCACCTCGGTGGCTCCCGCCTGCTGCAAGGCCTCAAGGTCGTGATCATCCTGCGTGCGCACGATCACAGGCACTTGCGGGGCGTGCGCCCGAATGTGGGCCAGCACCTTCATGGCACCGGGCACTTCCTGGTACGTAATAACAACCGCACTCGCACGGGCCAGGCCGGCCGCCATCAAGGCTTGCAAACGACTGGCGTCCCCAAACACGACCGAATCTCCCGCCGCCGCCGCCTGCCGGACCCGATCCGGGTCGAGATCAAGCGCCATATAGGGAATCGCTTCGCGCTCCAGCATACGGGCCAGGTTTTGACCGCAGCGCCCATAGCCACAAATGATCACGTGCTTGCGGGTGTTGATGGATTTGCGAGCAATGCTGGTCATTTGCAGCGACTGCTGCAGCCATTCGCTGCTCACAAACTTCATCACGAAGACGTTGCTGTACAAGATGATGAAAGGGGTGGCCACCATGGATAAAACCATGCCGGCCAGGATGGGATTGAGCAGCGCCGGTGGAACCAGCTCGCTTTTTTGAGCGAGTGCCAAAAGCACAAAACCGAATTCGCCCGCTTGCGCCAGATAAAGTCCCGTGCGCAATGACGTGCCGGTGGTCGCGCCCAGCGCCCGCGCCAGCAGCGAGACCAGGACCGCCTTGAACACCACTGGAGCTATCAGCAGCAGCAACACCAGCGGCCATCGCTCCAGCACCATGCGCCAATCCAGCATCATGCCGATACTGATGAAAAACAGACCCAGCAAAACATCGTGAAAAGGCCGAATATCGGTTTCCACCTGGGGCTTGAATTCGGTCTCGGAGATCAGCATGCCGGCAATGAAGGCACCCAGCGCCAAGCTCAAACCCGCCAGTTCCGTCAACCAAGCCAAGCCCAGTGTGACCAACAGCAGGTTCAAAACGAACAACTCGTCGCTTTTGCGACGTGCCACCAGGGTCAGCCAGCGTCGCATGACCCATTGCCCACCCACCAGCAACACAGTGATCAGAATAGTGGCCTTCAGGGCAGCCAAAGCGAGCGAGGCCAGCAGGTCGTCGGCGGATGCACCGAGGGCCGGAATCAGCACCAGCAGGGGAACCACCGCCAAGTCCTGAAAAAGCAAGACGCCCATCACGCGCTTGCCGTGCTCCGACTCCAGCTCCAGCCGTTCCGCCATCAGCTTGACCACAATCGCCGTACTGCTCATTGCCAGGGCGCCCGAAAGTGCCAGCGCCGCCTGCCAACCCATACCCCACAGACCGGGCGTCAATGAAGCCAGGGCCAGCACAGCAACAGATGCGATCAGCATGGTGACCACCACCTGCAACATGCCTAGCCCTAAAACGTGCCGGCGCATGGCACGCAACTTGTTCAGGTTGAACTCAAGTCCAATGACGAACATCAGGAACACCACACCGAACTCGCCCAGATGCTGAACGCCCTCCGCACTCTTGGCCAGTGCCATGGCGTTGGGGCCGATCACCACGCCCACCACCAGGTAGCCCAGCATCGGCGGCAACTTGAACGATCGGCACGCCACCACGCCCAGCACCGCTGCGAGCAGATAGAGTAGGGTGAGTTCAAGGCCGGACATACCCCAATACTAGCAAGCAGCAGTGTCAGAGGGCACTGACCCTGAGTGCGCGCCCATAAAATCGACCGATGACCCACCGCACGCCCCCGGATCGCCCGTTTCAGGCAGAACGCGCCCTTGCACTGGCCCGCGAGACTTTTGATATTGAAGCGGCCGCCATTCAGGGCCTGAAGGCCCGTACCGGCAACGCTTTTGCGCGGGCAGTACAAGTTTTGCTGAACACACAGGGCCGCGTGGTGGTCATGGGCATCGGAAAAAGCGGGCATATTGGCCGAAAAATCGCAGCGACGCTGGCTTCGACCGGAACTGCCGCACTGTTTGTGCATCCGGCCGAAGCCAGCCACGGCGACCTCGGCATGATCCGGCCAGTCGATGCAGTGCTTGCCATTTCCAATAGCGGAGAGTCCTCAGAGCTGACAGCGATTCTGCCGGTGCTCAAGCGTTTGGGGCCCACCTTGATCGCCATTACCGGCCGCCCTGAATCCAGTTTGGGACGCTATGCCGACCTGGTTCTTGATTGCGGCGTGGAAAAAGAAGCTTGCCCTTTGAATCTGGCACCCACTGCAAGCACCACCGCCCAGTTGGCCCTGGGTGATGCGCTTGCCGTTGCACTGCTGGATGCACGCGGCTTCAAGGCTGAAGACTTTGCACGCTCCCACCCCGGGGGCGCACTGGGGCGCAAACTGCTGACACTGGTTGAGGATGTCATGCGCTCAGGCGCGGATGTGCCCCGGGTTGGAACCGACGCAGGCTTGGGCGAATTGATGCGGGAAATGAGCGCCAAAGGCTTGGGTGCCACCGCCGTCGTGGATGAAAAGCAGCAAGTGGTCGGCATATTCACCGACGGCGATTTGCGTCGCTTGGTAGAAAAGGGCACCGACTTGCGACACATTACGGCCAAAGACGTCATGCATGCCTCGCCCAAAAGCATCCAACGCAAGGCATTGGCCGCAGAGGCTGTAGCGCTGATGGAGCAAAGCCGCATCACCAGCGTTTTAGTGGTCGATGAGGATGGGCTTCTGTGCGGCGCGCTCAATACCAACGATCTGATGCGTGCCAAGGTAATCTGACAATGTCCAATACGCTCGCAATGGAGTCCCCCGCGCTGGCTCGTCTTGCCCCAGCTGTTACGTTTCCCCCTGAGCTTTTGTTGCTGGCGCAGGGAGTCCGGGTGGCGTTTTTTGACGTCGATGGTGTTTTGACCGACGGTGGGCTTTATTTTTCCGCTGAAGGCGAGACCCTGAAACGCTTCAACACCCTGGATGGCCAGGGACTTAAGTTGTTGCAGCAGGCGGGCATCACCCCGGTGGTCATCACAGGGCGCGATTCTGCGCCGCTGCGCTTGAGGCTCAAGGCACTGGGTGTGAATCACGCGGTGTTTGGCACCGAAGACAAGCGCCCAGCGGCGGATCAGATTCTTCAGTCGTTGGGTCTTGCCTGGCCCCAAGCCGCCGCCATCGGTGACGACTGGCCGGACTTGCCGGTGCTCAGACGCTGCGCATTCGCCTGTGCACCCGCCAATGCCCACCCGGAGGCCAAGGCGGTGGCGCATCATGTCACGCTGGCAAAGGGTGGTGAGGGTGCTGCGCGCGAATTTTGCGATCTGCTGGTGGTGGCGAGCGGTCAGTACGTCAACCTGCTGGAGGAAAGCGCAAAGTGAAGCTCAAATGGCGTTCAGTCTGGGAGCGCTTGTCCCTGTACCTCCCCATGGTGATGATGCTGCTTCTGGCGCTCATTACCTACTGGATGGTGCGAATTGCGCCTGTATTTGAAGCTCCTGGACCGGCACGCCCCTTGACGCACGATCCGGATTACTTCATGAAGGATTTTGCGGTTCGCTCTTTTGACGCTCAAGGTCGGCTTAAAAGCGAGATTTTTGGCGCCCAGGCACAGCATTTTTCAGACACGCAGACCCTCGAAATCGATCAGATTCGCATCCGCTCCATCAGCGACCAAGGGCGTTTGAGCACGGCAACTGCAAAGCGGGCCTTGACCAATGAAGACGGCAGTGAAGTTCAGCTTTTTGGCAATGCCAGGGTTGTTAGAGAGGCGGCATTAGACGCGGCAGGCAAGCCCCTGGCGCGCATCGAATTCCAGGGTGAGTTTTTGCATGCTTTTCTACAAGCCGAGCGACTGTCGTCAAACCAGTCCGTGACCATTGTTCGGGGGCAAGATCGCTTTACCGCAGATTCGATGGAGTTTGACAACCTGGACCGGGTGGTGGACCTTCGTGGCCGCGTACGCGGCACGTTGATGCCAAGTGCAGCCCAGTAACCCCCACATCGAGCGCCCCTTGGTGCTCATCACCGGTGCGTCCAGTGGCATAGGCCTGGCCCTGGCCGATCGTTACTACCGAGCTGGCTATCGACTCGCATTGATAGCACGCCGGTCGCAACTCATAGACGACTGGGCCCAGAAAAAGGGATGGGATCTGAGCCGGATTCACAGCATCAGTGCGGACGTGAGCGTGATCGACAGCATCGTCGGGGCCTGCCGGGATTGCCTGGACCGGCTTGGCTTACCAGATGTCGTGATCGCCAATGCGGGCATCAGCCTGGGGATCGACACCTCGGAGCGCGTGGATCTTGATGTCATGGCGCTGACTTTTGCCACCAACAACCTAGGAATGGCGGCAACGTTCCACCCCTTCATTGCGGCCATGTGTCAACGCGGTTCAGGCACTTTGGTAGGGATTGGCAGTGTGGCCGGCATTCGGGGCTTGCCGGGTCATGGTGCCTACTGCGCGAGCAAGGCGGGCGTGATCAGTTACATGGAAAGCCTGCGCGGTGAAGTGCGCGCGTCTGGTGTGAAAGCCGTAACGATTTGCCCAGGCTACATCGACACCCCTCTGACCCGAAAAAACAGCTATGCCATGCCTTTTTTGATGACGCCAGAGTCGTTTGCAGATCGTGCATTCCAAGCCATTGAGTCAGGTGCCAGCTACCGTGTGATTCCCTGGCAGATGGGCTGGGTCGCCAAACTTTTGCGTCTTCTACCCAATGGCATCTACGACCGATTACTCTCGGGACGACCTCGCAAACACCGAATCACCGCCGATTGAGTTCAGAACGTTCAAACTTGTCATAGAAATCAGGGGCTTACTGAAGCGGCAGATCAAGAAGCACCCAAGCAAAAAGGCTCCCGAGGGAGCCTTCTTCACGAAGGGTCTATCAAAAGACCCTGTGTGTGCAGTAGCTGTGCTTAGTAGCTGCTACGGCCGCCGCCGTAACCGCCGCCACCACCACCACCACCGTAACCGCCACCGCCGCTGCGGCCACCGCCGCCACCGCCGTAACCACCGCCGCCGCCACTGCGACCGCCGCCGCCGTAACCGCCACCACCACCTGCACCGCCACCGAAGCCACCGCTACGGGGGGGACGGGGTTCCATGGGGCGAGCTTCGTTCACCACGAGGCCACGACCACCGTACTGCTGACCGTTCACAGCGCTGATAGCGGCTTGTGCTTCCGCATCGCTGCCCATTTCCACAAAGCCGAAGCCCTTGGAACGGCCGGTGTCACGTTCCATCATGACTTTGGCGCTGGTGACGTTGCCGTGAGCAGAAAAAGCCTGGAGCAGGTCTTCGTCACGGAAAGAATAGGGCAGGTTGCCCACGTAAAGTTTGTTGCCCATTCAAGGACTCCTCAAAATAACTCAAAACGCGATGGAGTCCA
>JBJOJH010000255.1:0-3146 GCA_046046715.1 Pseudomonadota bacterium
CTGTTGCCTACCTTGCCCTTGGCCATGATGTTGTACACACTGATCATCTGAGGTGCCTAGATGAAACACCACCGTCGTCAGCGGCTTTCCAGATTGGGTTCAACTGGCTCGATCGGTACCAGCACGCTGGATGTGGTAGCTCGTCATCCTGACCGTTTTGAAGTATTTGCGCTCACAGCAGCACGTCAGGTCGAGATGATGTTGGCTCAGTGTGTAGAGCACAAGCCGGTTTTTGCAGTGATGGCCCAGGAAGCGGCGGGCCTAGAGTTGGAGCAAAAATGTCGTGCGCTGGGTCTCGCACCCCGGGTGCTCTGGGGGCCTCAGGCGATCGTTGAGGTGTCTGAGCATGAAGAGGTTGACATGGTGATGGCCGCCATCGTGGGCGCTGCCGGACTGGCGCCTTGTCTGGCTGCTGCGAGGTCCGGCAAGAGACTGCTGTTGGCCAACAAGGAAGCCTTGGTTGTTGGCGGTGAACTCTTCATGCAGGCGGTCCGTGCTGGTGGCGCACAACTGCTGCCCATAGACAGCGAGCACTCTGCGATTTTTCAGTCCCTGCCTGAAGATGCTTCAACCTGGGGGGCTCGGATCGACAAAATCATCCTGACGGCTTCGGGCGGGCCTTTTCGGACCTGGCCTGTTGCTAGCTTGAGGGATGTCACCCCCGATCAGGCCTGTGCTCATCCCAACTGGGTCATGGGGCGCAAGATCTCGGTAGATTCGGCCACCATGATGAACAAGGCACTCGAGGTGATCGAGGCTCGTTTTTTGTTCGACGTTCTGCCCGAGCAGTTGGAGGTGGTGATCCATCCACAAAGCGTGATTCATTCCATGGTGCAGTACCGGGACCATTCGGTGGTGGCGCAATTGGGAACACCAGACATGAGGGTGCCTATCGCCTACGGCCTGGCCTGGCCAGAACGAATTGTTTCTGGTGCAAAGGCGCTGGATTTTCGATCCATGGGTAATTGGAGTTTTGAAGCCATCGATACGCTGAACCACCCTGAGCGGTTTCCGGGTCTGGCGCTTGCCTGGACAGTTTTAAGAGACAAGCCTGGTGCCACGGCTGTCATGAATGCAGCCAATGAAGTTGCGGTGGCCGCCTTTCTCGACAAGAAAGTGCGATTTGACCAGATACACGCTGTCAACCTTGCGACTCTGGACACTTTGAGTCACGACGCACCAGCCAGTCTCGAAGACTTACTTGAACTGGACGCGCAAGCGCGGCGCACGGCGCATACGGTGCTTCAACGCCTGTCGGTCTGACGTAAAAGCCGGATACTTAGCCTGTCCATGTTGACCCTGCTTGCGTTTGTCTCGGCACTTGCCTTGCTGATCGCGGTGCATGAATACGGCCATTACAAGGTGGCCCTGGCCTGCGGCGTGAAGGTGCTTCGCTTCTCTGTAGGCTTTGGCCCCGTCGTGTTGCGTAGGCAGACTTCGGCTGAAAGCACCGAGTTTGTGCTTTCTGCTTTTCCTTTAGGTGGCTATGTGCGCATGCTGGACGAGCGGGAGGCACCTGTTCCAGCACACGAGAGGCATCTTGCATTCAACACCCAGAATCTCAAAAAGCGTGCCGCCATTGTTGCCGCTGGCCCGCTGGCAAACCTGCTGTTGGCCGTGTTGCTGTACTCAGTTGTGAACTGGAGCGGGGTGCAGCAGGCTCTGCCGATCTTTGCCACACCGCAAACGGGTTCCTTGATCGAGCGCGCCGGCCTGCGCAGTGGCGATTGGGTGCAGGCAGGAGGATTTGCCGACGAACCTATCGACCCGATCCAGTCGTTCGAAGAAGTGCGCTGGCTGTTGACCCAGGGGGTGATCAATGCTCGGGACGTCCACCTGAAAGTGGGGAACGCAGCCGAGGGCCTAAGCCGTGATGTGCACTTGCCCTTGTCGTTGGCGGGGCAAGAGGATCCAGGGGTAGATGTACTCAGCCGCTTGGGCGTCACCGGTCCACGTACACGTGCTTTGATCGGCGAACGGGTCAAAGGGGGTGCAGCTGACCGTTCTGGTTTACGTCAAGGTGATCTGGTTTTGTCTATCGGTGGCACTCAGGTTGATGATGGTCAACAGCTGCGCGCCATGATTCGAACATCCCTGATTCTTGGCCAAGCACAGCCGACCACCTGGCGCATTCAGCGGGAGGGGCAGCTCCTGGACATTGAAGTTCTGCCAGATGTGGCAGTCGATGCAGGCCTGTCTGTTGCTCGAATTGGGGCTTACGTTGGGTCGACTCCTGAGAGTCTTGAGGTCCAATATGGTTTTTTTCAGGGGCTCGGGCTGGCCCTGCAGCGCACAACGGATATCGCAGCGTTATCGCTGCGGATGATGGGACGCATGTTGATCGGCGAGGCCTCGCTTCAAAACCTTAGCGGGCCGTTGACGATTGCCGACGTTGCTGGCAAGTCGGCAAGCTTGGGGTGGCAGTCCTACTTCGTTTTTCTGGCACTGATCAGCGTCAGTTTGGGTGTGCTTAACCTGCTGCCTATCCCTGTTTTGGACGGCGGACACCTGATGTATTATCTTTGGGAGGGACTGACGGGGCGCGAGGTTTCAGAGGCCTGGATGCAGGGTCTGCAACGTATCGGTCTCATCTTGCTGATGCTCATGATGTCTATCGCCCTGTTCAACGATCTTGCCCGCTTCGCGAGTTGAAACTTGCTCGTCTCCCGGATGTCAGACTGGCTCAACCAAAACAATATGCAATTCAAACAATTCAGGCTGCGTGCAGCTTCCTTGGCGGTTTCATTGTTGGCCGTGGCGCAGGCCAGTTGGGCCTTGGAGCCTTTCAAGGTGCGTGACATACGTGTAGAAGGACTGCAGCGGGTTGAGGCCGGTACTGTTTTTGCATCCCTGCCAGTTCGTGTGGGTGATGCCTACGATGATGAAAAAGGGAGTAGCGCGATACGGTCGCTTTTCAACCTGGGCTTGTTCAAGGATGTGCGCATCGAGGTCAGCGGCGACGTCCTGGTTGTGATCGTCGAAGAGCGCCCCACCGTGGCTGAGGTTACTTTCAGCGGTACCAAGGAGTTTGATAAAGACGTTTTGCTCAAGGCCATGCGAGAGGTCGGTCTGAGTGATGGCCGGCCTTTCGATAAAGCATTGGTCGACCGTGCAGAGCAGGAGTTGAAGCGGCAATACATCAACCG
>JBJOJH010000256.1:0-4006 GCA_046046715.1 Pseudomonadota bacterium
CCAACGAGGAACTGCAGAGCACTAACGAAGAGCTGCAAAGCACCAACGAAGAACTGACGACCAGCAAGGAAGAGCTCCAGTCCATGAACGAGGAGCTCACCACGGTCAATCACGAGTTGCAGTCCAAGCTCGATGAGCTTTCGCAGGCCAGCGACGACATGAAAAACCTGCTCAACAGCACCGACATCGCCACCCTCTTTCTGGACGACGACCTGAACGTGCGCCGGTTCACCAACCGCACCACCAGCATCATCAAACTCATCCCGGGCGATGCGGGCCGGCCTATCACCGACATCGTGACGGACCTCGATTACCCAGCCATGTGCGAGGATGCTCGCGAGGTGCTGCGCACCTTTGTGTTCAAGGAGCGCCAGGTGCCTACCCACGATGGGCGTTGGTTCAGGGTGCGCATCATGCCCTATCGCACCCAGGACAAGCGCATCGATGGTGTGGTCATCACCTTTGTGGATGTGGGCATCGCCAAGTCCAAGGAAGTCGCCCTGCGCAAGGCCCTGGATCTGATTGAAAGCACTCAAAACAGCGCGAAAGTCCAGCAGCCGGAACAGGCCCCCAAAGATGCGGCACAGGTTCTGCGAGATCTACGGGAGTTGCTGGAACAGCCGTTGATTGCGAGTGACACTGCCCGCCCGGTGGAAAACGACAAGGCACACTCACCCTCATGACCCACTCATCAAACCAACCGCTCCCTCCGGCAACATCCACCCTGGCGCAGGAAACCCGGATGCGCGGGGTCCTAGATAAAGGCGTGGGCACCGGCATCGGCATCGGCATCGGGACCATCGAGCAATTTGCGGGAAAAACCGGTCTTGCACAAATGCAGGCCGTGCTGCCCTGAAAACCAATACTCACGCTTACTCACACTTTTTGAACGGACTCCACCCAACATGAGACTCCTGCACACCATGCTGCGCGTCGGCAACCTGCAACGCGCCATCGATTTCTACACCCAGGTGCTGGGTATGACGCTGCTGCGCACATCCGACAACCCCGAGTACAAATACTCGCTGGCTTTTTTAGGCTTTGAAGGTGGCAACCCCGGTCAGGCAGAAATCGAACTGACCTACAACTGGGGGGTTGAGAGTTACGAGATGGGTACAGCGTACGGTCACATTGCACTTGGCGTGCCGGACGCTTACGCCGCCTGCGAACGCATTCGCGCCAACGGTGGCAACGTCACACGCGAGGCCGGCCCGGTGAAGGGCGGCAGCACGGTGATTGCCTTTGTCACCGACCCGGACGGCTACAAGATCGAGCTGATCCAGCGCGCCGAAGCCAGCGCTGGCAAGGGCCTCCGCTAGACCAGCAACGCCAAGACCCCTGATTCTGGGCCGCTTACTTTTTCAGGCGGGCGGTTTCGCTGGCAAGCTGGGTAATGCGCGCCCAGTCGCCAGTGGCCAGGGCATCGGCTGGCACCAGCCAAGAGCCGCCTACACAGACGACATTGGGCAGCGCCAAAAACTCGGCAGCGTTCTGGGGGGTGACGCCGCCCGTGGGGCAGAACTTCACATCAAAGAAGGGGCCGCTCCAGGCCTTGAGCATGGCAGGGCCGCCAGCTTGCATGGCCGGGAAAAATTTCATCTGCGTCAGGCCGTCTTCTTGCGCCATCATGATTTCACTGCCGGTGGCCACGCCGGGCAGCAAAGCCAGGCCCAGGTCGCGGCAAGCCTGCCCCACCTTGGAGGTATAGCCAGGACTGACAGCAAACTGCGCGCCCGCGTTGGCGGCCGCTTGGGCGTCAGCCGCGCTGCGCACGGTGCCGGCACCCAGCACGGCTTCAGGCACATCACGGGCAATGGCCTCCATGCAAGCTAGAGCCTGGGGCGTGCGCAAGGTCACTTCGAGCATGCGGATGCCGCCGGCCACCAGGGCACGGGCCATAGGCACTGCGTGGGCCACATCATTGAGAACGATGACTGGAATCACCGGAGCGTCCTGCATCACTTGCAGGGCGGTGAATTTCTGGGAGGTTTGATTTACAGCCAAGACACAGCTCCTTCTTCAGCAGTCAATGCGCCACGGCGCATACCAGTAAACAATTCGCGCCCCATGTCCACGCTGTTGGCAGCGATCAGGGACTCGGGCATGGAAGCCACGGGGCGTGCCGCCCACTCGGCCTCGCTCACCAGGGCGACCAGGCTGCCCGTGGTGGCATCCAGACGGATGATGTCGCCGTCCTGCACGCGCGCCAGTGGACCACCAGCAGCGGCCTCAGGCGACACGTGGATGGCGGCAGGCACCTTGCCGGATGCGCCACTCATGCGCCCATCAGTGACCAGGGCCACCTTGTAGCCCTTGCCCTGCAGCACGGCCATGGGCGGCGTGAGCTTGTGCAGCTCGGGCATGCCATTGGCCTGGGGACCTTGCCAGCGCACCACACAGACCACGTCGAGGTCCAGCTCGCCGGCCTTGAAGGCGGCATGCAAGCCCTCTTGCGACTCAAACACACGGGCGGGCGCTTCAATGATGTGCAGCTCTTCGGGCACGGCCGAGACCTTGATCACGCCACGGCCCAGATTGCCTTTGAGCAACTTCAAGCCGCCCGTGGCACTGAATGGGCTGCTAGCCGGGCGCACCACGGCTTCGTCCTTGGAGGCACCGGGGTCCACCCAGCGCAAACCTTGGCCGCCTTCGCCCGCTTCGGGGATGGTGCCAAACTCACGCAGGCCACCCGAGCGAACCGTCAGCACGTCGGCGTGCATCAGGCCCGCATCGAGCAGTTCGCGGATCACATAACCGGGACCACCAGCGGCCTGGAACTGGTTCACGTCCGCGCTGCCATTGGGGTACACGCGGGTGAGCAGAGGCACCACGTCGGAAAGCGCCGAAAAATCGTCCCAATCAATCACGATACCGGCGGCGCGGGCCACAGCCACCCAGTGAATCAGGTGGTTGGTCGAACCCCCGGTGGCCAGCAGGGCGACCATCGCGTTGACGATGCAGCGCTCGTCCACCACTTTTCCGATAGGGGCAAATCGCGCGTCCTTGGTAATGTCCAGCACGGTGCGGGCCGCCTCGCGAGTCAGTTCTTCGCGCAGGCTTTGCCCTGGGTTGACAAATGCGGTGCCCGGCACATGCAGCCCCATGGCTTCAAGCAGCATCTGGTTGCTGTTGGCGGTGCCGTAAAAGGTGCAGGTGCCCATGCCGTGATAAGCGGCACTTTCCGCTTGCAGCAGTTCGGCACGCCCCACCAGCCCCTGAGCGGCTTTTTCACGCACCTTGGACTTTTCGTTGTTGGACAGGCCCGAGGTCATGGGACCAGCCGGCACAAATACGGTGGGCAAATGGCCAAAATGCAATGCGCCGATCAACAAGCCCGGCACGATCTTGTCGCACACGCCCAACATCAGGGCTGCGTCATACATATCGTGGCTGAGAGACACCGCTGTGGCCATGGCAATCACATCGCGGCTGAACAGGCTCAGCTCCATGCCCGGCGTGCCCTGGGTAACCCCGTCGCACATCGCGGGCACGCCACCGGCCACCTGGGCCGTGGCACCCAGCTTGCGCGCCTCGGCCTTGATCAGGTCCGGGTAATGCTGCAGGGGTGCGTGAGCCGACAACATGTCGTTGTAGGCGTTCACGATGGCGATATTGGGAGCACGGGCGGCCACCACCTTCAGCTTGTCGACCAGACTCGCCGCTTTGGGAGACGCTTCACCCTCGCGCAAGGCCGCAGCCTTGTCGTTTTCTGGCATGGAGGCCAAGGCGTGGGCTACGTTGGCGCAGCCCATGCGTTCGGTGCCGGGTTTACGGTTGGCCGCTGCGTCCAGCCGGCGAAGGTAAGCGCTGCGGGACGCCTGGCTGCGCTCAACGATGCGTGCGGTCACCGCCGCTACGGTGGAATGAAGTTTCATGATGTTTTGGTAACTAAATTACATCGCGTATGGTACGCCTGAAACCCGGTTTTGGCACACACAGAGTTACCAGGCAGTTACCAAAGCAGCAGCCCCATCATCCGCCGATCCGCCGCTGCTCACCCTATTCG
>JBJOJH010000257.1:0-5940 GCA_046046715.1 Pseudomonadota bacterium
GTGTCACTGATGTCGGCCAGATAGCGAGTACGGGCAGCGGGCACCACCGGCGTTTGGTTGGTGCTGTGGCGCACATTCACCACCGGCAGCGTACCGTCTTGCAAGCGCAGGCCCAGGGCCGACAGACGCTGCTTCAGCGCCTGGTACAGGGCGGTGACGCCGTCGTCGTTGAAGCGCGCCGCCCTCGTGCCAAACACAGGCATCTGTTCGGTGGGAATGGTCCAGGCGTCTTTGTTGCGCTGCACCTGCTTGGCCACATCACGCAGGGCATCGCTGGCACCCTTGCGGTCAAACTTGTTGATGACCACGAACTCGGCAAAGTCCAGCATGTCGATTTTTTCGAGCTGACTGGCGGCGCCAAATTCTGGCGTCATCACGTACATGGGCACATCTACATGCGGCACGATGGCGGCGTCGCCCTGGCCGATGCCCGAGGTCTCGACCACGATCAGGTCAAAGCCCGCCACCTTGCAGGCGGCAATCACGTCCGGCAAGGCTGCCGAGATTTCGCTACCGAAGTCGCGGGTGGCCAGGCTGCGCATAAAGACGCGTTGACCACTGTCGGGAGCAGATGCTTCACGGGCTGCTGCCAAGGTGGGGGTCCAAGGTCCAATCGCATTCATGCGAATGCGGTCGCCCAGCAGGGCTCCACCACTCTTGCGACGGCTGGGATCGATAGAAATCACGGCCACGCGCAGGCTGTCACCTTGATCCAGACGCAAGCGCCGAATCAGTTCATCGGTCAGGCTGGACTTGCCAGCGCCGCCGGTACCGGTAATACCCAGCACCGGCACTTGCGTGGTAGCCGAAGCAGCCTGGATGGCAGCCATCAAGGACGCGTCGGCTTTGTCGTTTTCGAGTGCGGTGATGAGCTGGGCCAGCGCGCGCCAGGCCATTTCGCCGTGACCCTGGATAGCAGACAGATCCTTGGGGGCCAATGCGCTCAGATCCTGGTCGCAACGCATCACCATCTCGCCAATCATGCCGGCCAGACCCATGCGCTGGCCATCTTCGGGGCTGTAAATGCGTGCCACACCGTAGGCCTGCAGCTCGCTGATCTCTGGCGGCACGATCACTCCGCCGCCGCCGCCAAACACCTGAATATGAGCACCACCGCGAGCGCGCAACAGGTCAACCATGTACTTGAAGTACTCGACATGCCCGCCCTGGTAAGAGCTGATGGCAATGCCCTGCACGTCTTCTTGCAGGGCTGCTGTGACCACCTCGTCCACACTGCGGTTGTGCCCCAGGTGGATGACCTCCGCACCCATGCCCTGCAAGATGCGGCGCATGATGTTGATGGCGGCGTCGTGCCCGTCAAACAGGCTGGCCGCCGTGACAAAACGCACCTTGTGGGTGGGACGGTAGTTAGCCAGGGCCTGGTAATCGGCGGAAAGTTGGGTCATGAATGGGTCTCCAGGAATCAGCCTGCGATCAAAACCGATGCAACTGACTTGACGTTTACGTAAACGTCAATCTTAGCGGCAATTTCGGGAAATAAGCAGGGGCGCCGAAGCGCCCCTGAACCTGAATCACGGCTGCAGCTTCTTATTTGTAGAGGAGCTGCGGCAACCACATGCCGATTGCTGGAAACTGATACAGCAGGAAGATCGCAAACACCTGGATGCCCATGAAAGGGAGCATGCCAGCAAAGATCTGGTTCAAGGTGACGTGCGGTGGGCTGACTCCCTTGAGGTAGAAGGCGGCCATGGCCACAGGCGGGCTCAAGAAAGCCGTCTGCAGATTCAGCGCAACCAACAGGCCAAAGAACAGCGGATCAATACCGAAGTGCGGCAACAGTGGGATAAAGATCGGCATGAAGATGACGATGATTTCCGTCCACTCCAAGGGCCAGCCCAGCAAGAAAATCACCACCTGTGCCAGGATCATGAACTGAACCGGCGTCAAGTCCATGCCCAAGACCCAGCTATTGATGATCTCTTGCCCACCCAGGAGGGCAAAAGCCGCCGAGAAAATGCTAGAACCCACGAACAGCCAGCACACCATGGCACTGGTTTTAGCGGTAAGGTAAACCGACTCACGCAGCACCACAAAGTTCAGGCGTCGGTAAGCGGCCGCCAGCAGCAAGCCGCCAAGCGAGCCCATGGCTGCAGCTTCGGTGGGGGTAGCCAGACCGAACACAATGGTGCCCAGCACCGCCAAAATCATGATGGCGAGTGGGAAGAACGAACCCAGCAGCATCTTGAAGATTTCAAGGCGTACAAAGCTGAAGTAGGCGTAGAAGATGGCCAATGCCACTGCACAGCTTGCCAGACCAATCCAGAAGGACAGTGGCGCTTCTTGGCGCTCGGCTTCGGCCGCTGGTGTTTCTGGCGCAGCACTAACCGCTGCCGGTGCAGGCTCTTTGGCGGGCTCTGCAGCGGGAGCGGCTTCTGCCTTGGCCTCATCTGGCGCGGCAGGTGGTGTCTGCAAACCGTCGGCTTCGGGTTCAGCCAAGCCGCTGACGCTTTCAGATTCTTCTTCGTTTTCGGCCGTATCGGCCAGGTCACCGCCCATAGCCACTACGCCTTCAACTGCCTCAACAGGCAAAGGGGCTGTGACCTTGAAGTAAACAGTACCCATGATGGCGGCCACCGCCAAAACAGGTAGCAAGGCGATGCCCAAGTGGTTGAGCAATTCGCGCATGGGCACGGCGGCGTTGCGCTTGCCTTTGATTGCACCGATCAGGCCAGGCAAAACGTTGCTGCTAATGTCTTTGGACACCACTTGCGCAAAAGCGGGCAAGGGCACGATGCGGTCTTCAGCCGACATGGGCGGGGCCATGTTGGGTTTGATTTTGGCCAGAATGACAACGTAGAGAACGTACAAGGTGGCCAGCATCACACCCGGGAAGAACGCACCAGCGTACAGCTTGACCACCGACACACCTGCGGTCGCGCCATACACAATCAGCATGACCGATGGCGGAATCAGGATGCCCAGACAGCCACCTGCGGTGATGGCACCGGCCGACAGCTGCACGCTGTAACCCGCACGAAGCATTGCCGGCAGCGCCAGCAAGCCCATGAGCGTGACCACTGCACCCACGATGCCGGTGGCTGTGGCGAAGATGGCGCAGGTCACGATAGTGGCCACAGCCAAGGAGCCTGGCAAGCGAGCCATGGCCAAGTGCATGCTCTTGAACAGTTTTTCGATCAGGTTGGCCCGCTCGATCAGGTAACCCATGAAGACGAACAGGGGAATGGAAATAAGCACGTCATTCGACATCACCGAATAAGTGCGCTGAACCATCAGATCCAGTGTCTGGCTGACCGCTAGATCGGGGTTTTGGCTCTTGTAGGCGATCCACGCGAAGATCATGCCCATGCCCATCAGCGTGAATGCCGTGGGAAAGCCCAGCATGATGGCTACCACCACCAAGGCCAACATCAACAGACCGATATGCCCGTTGGTCATCAACGAGGGGGCAGGCAAGAGAAAAAACGCAGCCAGCACGACCGCGGCCATGATGGTGAGCCCAAACCAGACTTCTTTTTTCATGATGGGCTTCCTTTGGAATGTACAACCAGCGCATCGAGCTTGGCGATGTCTTCATCCTTGACGTGGACCATTTCCTTCAGTTTCTCAACATCGACCTCCTCGACGTCTGCCCCCCGAGATGACCACTCGCCCTGTTGCAAGCACACGATGCAACGTACGATTTCAACCAGGCCCTGGGCTAACAAAATGGCGCCAGCAATTGGGATGATGGTCTTGAAGGGGTACACGGGCGGGCCATTGGCCGTGACGTTGGAGTGTTCATTGATGGCCCAGGAGTCGGCGGCAAAGTTGTATCCGGCCCAAGCCAGCGCCACCACGCCCGGTATGAAAAACAGAATGTAGAGGGCCAAGTCAAGACCAGCTTGCAGCCGAGGAGGGAAAAAGCCATAGAGCACGTCGCCACGTACATGACCGTTCTTGGACAAGGTGTACGCTCCGGCCGTCATGAACAGGGTGCCGTACATCATGCTCATGACGTCAAAGGCCCAGGGGTGCGGGTTGTCCAGCGCGTAACGGGAAAACACTTCCCAGGAAATCATGAGCGTCAGTGCCACGATGAGCCAGGAAAACGCTTGTCCCACCACAGTGCTGAGCTTGTCGACTGCAAGCAGTAATTTCTGCATAGTGAACCGCCTAAGTAAATCAGCCATCCGGATGGAGGCCGGATGGCTGATAGAGGGTGCGAAAAGCGCTTAAGCCTTACCAGCGGCCTTTTTGGCGCCAAAGAAGTGGTTCACGGCCATGCGACGATTGACGTACACATCCTGATCCCACTTCACAGCGCGCGCAGCGAAAGCCTTTTGAGATTCCACGATTTCCTTGAAGAGTGGGTTCTCGGCAGACTTCTTCTCCACGATCGCCTCCCAAAGTTTCAGCTGGTCCTGCAACACCGAATCGGGGGTCTTGTAGAACTTGACCTTGTCCTTGGTTTGCAACTCAATGTAGTCTTGAGAGTAGCGATCGATCGCCTTCCAGGACATGTCTGCTGAGGCCGCTTCGGTAGCGCCAGCAATGATCGCCTTCATCTTGGCGGGCAGCGCATCGTACTTGGTCTTGTTGAACATGATCTCGAAGGTTTCTGCACTTTGGTGATAGCTTTGCAGCATGCAGACCTTGGACACATCGGGAAAGCCCAGCAAGCGGTCGGAGGTGGCGTTGTTGAACTCGGCGCCGTCCAGCAAGCCACGGTCCATGGCGGGCACAATTTCACCGCCAGGCAAGGCATTCACCGCAGCACCCATGGCTGTGAAAAGGTCAATGGCCAGACCGTTGGTGCGGAACTTCAATCCCTTGAAATCGGCGGACTTGGTGATGGGCTTCTTGAACCAGCCCAGAGGCTGGGTAGCCATCGGACCATACAGGAAGGATTGCACGTTGCCACCGATGGACGCATAGAGCTTGGCCAGCAACTCGGCACCGCCACCGTATTTGTGCCAGGCCAGAATCATGTTGGCATCCATGCCAAAAGCAGGACCGGAATTCCACAAAGCAAGCGCGTTTTGCTTGCCGTAGTGGTAGCCCAGAACACCATGGCCGCCATCGAGCGTACCTTTGGAGACAGCTTCCAGCAAGCCGAACGCGGGAACCACTGAACCAGCAGGAAGAACCTCGATCTTCAGGTCCCCGCCGGTCATGTCGTTAACTTTCTTTGCATAGTCCAAGGCGTACTCGTGAAAGATGTCCTTGGCCGGCCAGGTGCTCTGCCAACGCATGGAGATTGGCCCAGTCTGAGCCTTGGAAATCATGGGTGCAGAAAGAGCGCCGGCGGCAACAGCAGCGCCCTTGAGCAAGCTACGGCGGGGAGTTTTGCTAACAGTCATGGTGGTCTCCAGTTGAAATTTGAACTTACCGGTTCAAATTGTGACCAAATGAGACTTTTTGAAAACTAGGGATTACCCGCATAAGAGATCTGCAAAGTATGAAAATTTAACTGTCGTGCCCTCTCTGCACCTATGACGTCATGGTGCTGGGCGACTCACGAGGCGCCTGGTCAGCACCATGCCCAGCACCATGGCGATCGAAAAAATAATCGCATCCTGAGACCCGATCAGCAAGGATGCCAGCGCCGGCCCGGGGCAAAAACCACCCAGGCCCCAGCCCACGCCGAACAAGGCCGCTCCCAGAAGCAAGGGTCGATCCAGATCTGTGCGGGTGGGTAGCTCGAACTTCTTCGCCAGCCAGGGTTGGCGGTCAGGCCGAGGGGTGATGGCAAAGGCCATGAGGGTCACCAGCACAGCACCCCCCATCACAAAAGCCAAAGACGGATCCCAGCCACCGGGGAACCCGCCATCCAACATGCCCCCGATGTTCAAGAATCCAATCACCTTGGACGGCTGGGTCATGCCAGAGACCACGAGGCCGGCCGAAAAAAATATCCCGCAGGCAAAAGACAAGGCCAAGGCAAGACGGGCACTTTTAACTTGCGTATTCAATGTGGAC
>JBJOJH010000258.1:0-4189 GCA_046046715.1 Pseudomonadota bacterium
TTCTTGAGATGCAAACGGGCCACTTTTTCGTCCAGATGCTTGGGCAGCACATACACCTTGCCCACTTTGTATTCTTTGGGCTTGGTGAACAGCTCGATCTGGGCGATGGTCTGATTGGCAAAGCTGGAGCTCATCACAAAGCTGGGGTGGCCGGTGGCGCAACCCAGGTTCACCAGACGACCCTTGGCCAGCAAGGTGATCTTTTTGCCATCGGGGAAGATGACGTGATCGACCTGGGGCTTGATCTCGTCCCACTGCAGTTTTTCCAGCGAAGCGACGTCGATTTCGTTGTCGAAGTGGCCGATGTTGCAGACGATGGCTTCGTCTTTCATGGCGGCCATGTGTTCGTAGCGGATCACGTTTTTGTTGCCGGTAGCCGACACGAAGATGTCGCACTTGTCGGCGGCATATTCCATGGTCACGACCTTGAAGCCTTCCATGGCGGCTTGCAAAGCATTGATCGGGTCGATCTCGGTCACCCAGACTTGGGCGCTCAGGGCGCGCAGTGCCTGGGCCGAGCCCTTGCCCACATCGCCATAACCGGCCACCACGGCCACCTTGCCCGCAATCATCACATCGGTGGCGCGCTTGATGGAGTCCACCAGCGACTCACGGCAGCCATACAGATTGTCGAACTTGCTCTTGGTCACCGAGTCGTTCACGTTGATGGCGCGGAACTTCAAGATGCCCTTGGCCGACATCTCGTTCAGACGCAGCACACCCGTGGTGGTTTCTTCGGTCACGCCGATGATGTTTTTCAGGCGGCGGCTGTACCAGGTGCCGTCCTGGGCCAGCTTGGCCTTGATGGCGTTGAACAGGCAGGTTTCTTCTTCGCTGCCGGGGTTGGCCAGCAGGCTGGCGTCGGTTTCCGCGCGGGTGCCCAGGTGCATCAGCAGTGTGGCATCACCGCCATCGTCCAGAATCATGTTAGGGCCTTCTTCGGGCGTGCCCTTGGCGCCGCTGAATTCGAAGATGCGGTGGGTGTAATCCCAATAGTCGGCCAGGCTCTCGCCCTTGATGGCAAACACCGGGGTGCCCTTGGCCGCAATGGCTGCGGCAGCGTGGTCTTGAGTGGAGAAGATGTTGCAAGAAGCCCAGCGCACATCGGCACCCAGGGCCTGCAGGGTTTCGATCAGCACACCGGTCTGAATCGTCATGTGCAAGGAACCCGTGATGCGGGCGCCCTTCAGAGGCTGGGCGGCGGCAAATTCTTCACGGATGGCCATCAGCCCGGGCATTTCGGTCTGGGCGATATTGAGCTCCTTGCGACCCCAGTCAGCCAGACCCAGGTCGGCAATGATGTAGTCGTTGAAGGTAGAAACGGGCTTGAGAACTGCGTTCATGAAAAGTGGCTCCGGCAAAGTTGAACCACTGAACGACGGGGAATATCCGCATGGAACTCACCGCACGTCGATTTCAGTGGGTGAGCGCGGTTGGAAACGGGGTGTTCCGAGCCTCATTGCATGGTCTGATGCCACGCAACTGCAGCGCTCCTCGGAAATTTAATTATAGCGAGCGGCTGGTCAGGGGCTACCGTAAGGACATGCCCCACGCCCGCCGGTTGCATATCTATCAAGCGCCATTGAGCTTGCTGCGAAACACGAAATACACCGCCCCCAGCAGGCACAGACCCGCCCACAGATAGTCCTGCTTCAAGGGCTCCTTCAGGTAAAACACTGCGAAGGGCACAAACACCGAGAGCGTGATCACCTCTTGCAGAATCTTCAGCTGCCCCACCGACAAAACCTGGTGCCCAATGCGGTTGGCCGGCACTTGCAGCATGTATTCAAAAAATGCAATGCCCCAGCTGACCAGGGCCGCGATGATCCAGGGCTTCTGGCTCAGCTCTTTGAGGTGGGCATACCAGGCAAATGTCATGAACACGTTGCTGGCTGTGAGCAACAGGATGGTGAGGGGAACAGAGCGCATGGGTGATTTCTTGAAAAACTCAATCAGCCGCCATTGTCTCCAGCGCCGACCACCCTATTTGGGCGCCCACACCTTGGCGTAGGTCAGGATCAGGTCGCGCACCACTCGGCGCTGCGGCACCGGCAAGCGAAGGAAAGCCTCAAAAACCTCGCGCTCCTCGTAGCCCACGCCAGCATCCCATCGCGCCCGGCGTTCCTCCACACGGTGTGGCAATTCCACGCCGTAGCGCAAGTCCTGGGGCTGTACACCCAGCCACTCGGCCAACACCACCAGCTTGTCTTGCGAGGGCAGAGTCTCGCCCACCAGCCAGCGCCGCACACCATGCAGCGTCATGGGCTTGCCCCAGTAGCGGGTATTGAACTCCCGCTCCAGCACTGCGGGCTTGGCCGCATAACCCGCAGCCTCCATCGCAGAACGTAACCGCTGCGCAAACATTTCTTTTGCATCGCTCATACGGCGAAGCTAAGGACTGCTCGCATGCATATGCGTAACAATTAAATATAGTTACACTGTTTACGTAACTATCCAAATATTCTGGACCAGATAAAACTGAGAGGTCCTTGAAGGAACTCCGGATGCAAGCTCCAGCGGCTAGCAGTAGTGCCGCCCGCACTCAGGGCTGCCACACACACCGCAGAACAAAATGACGAAAGCAAAAAGGTACACAAAGGGGTTCACGCTGATCGAACTGATGGTCACGGTGGCCATCATTGCCGTGCTGGCCATGATCGCTTTGCCTGGGTACCAGAGCTACATCATGAAGAGCCGCCGCATCGATGCCAAAGATGCCTTGGTAGCGGTGCAGCTGGCGCAGGAAAAGTACCGGGGCAATCACACCACATACGCAACAAGCCTGGGCGACCTGGGCTTGACCGCCAACTCGGCTCAGGGCTACTACGTCATAGCCCTCACAGCACCAACCTCCAGCAGTCCGTCAGGTATCGCCTACAGTGCGACCGCGACAGCCACTGGTCGTCAAACCCAAGACACGGGCTGCCAGACGCTTGTGGTGACCCAAGCTGGCTTCGTAGTAGACAGCAGCGCAGCCTGCTGGGGATTGAATTGAAAACCAGCAAGGGTTTCACGCTGGTCGAGGCCATGGTCGTGGTGGCCATCTTGGCCATCCTGGCTGCAGTCACAGCACCCAGCTTCAAAAGCACTCTGGACGCCACCCGCGCACGCAAAGCCGCAGACCACATCGCGCAAGTGGTGGCGCTTACGCAAAGCCAGGCACTGAATCGGAATGTGGACACCTACCTGTCGGTCAATGCCGCCACACCGCCCACGTTGTGCGTCAGTACCACGGCGTCAACCACCAGCGGTCACACATGCGATGTGCTGTCTGCGAGCAGTACAAGCAACACCACCATCGCACTGAGCAAGGTGACTGCGGGAGCTTCGGCAACCCAGATTATTTTCAGCGGCATAACTGGCAGGCCGGACAGTATCAGCACACTGGTAATCAGTGCCAATAGCGCCCGAAAAACAGTGTTGATCAACGCGTTGGGCATTGTGAGTATCGCGTCATGACAGCATCGAAAAAGATGGGCTTTTCCCTGATAGAACTGATGGTAGGTTTGACCATTGGGCTCATTATCTTGGTCGGGGTGGCCCATCTTTTTTCATCTGGCTTGCAATCAAACCTGACTGGGGCGCGAGAGCAACAATTCGAGCATGGATTGAGGATATTGGCATATGACCTCACAACCACCATCCGGCGTGCCGGAATGGCAAAACCAGGCGTCACGTTAACGCCGGTTACCGTGTCAAAGTATTACGAGATCCCCAGCACAAACACGCAATGCATCTTGTTTTCGCACTCGACAGCCACGAGCAATGAGCAATTCAGCGGATATCGAAGAAACGGGAATGTGATCGAGTTGTACATATCGACTATCAAACACGGAAGTTGCGACACGACGGATACAAACGGCTGGACAACAGTAACCGACAGCTCCACCACCAAAATAACTAATTTCACTTTCTCAGGCGGTCCACTCATCCAGATAACGATAGAAGCAGAATCAGCCACATTAAAGCTTCAGGACGGAACCACGCCCATCAAAAGAACAATGACCCTATCGACCTTGATCAGAAATGCCTAGGATTTACACCATGAAGAAGCAGAAGGGATTTGTTGTCTTGTTATCGTCAGTGGTATTGATGCTGATCATCTCGTTAGGTGCATTTATAGGCGCCAAGGGATCGATTCTGGAGCAACAAACAGCTAATGCGATGTACAGAACCGAGGAAGCATTTC
>JBJOJH010000259.1:0-2999 GCA_046046715.1 Pseudomonadota bacterium
GGTTGCAGGTTAATTTGGGCTTGAACCCATCAGTCTTGAATCAGTACGGCTTGAAGTAATCAAACGGCTCTTTGCAGTCCAGGCACTTGTAAAGCGCCTTGCAGGCCGTGGAACCAAAGTGCGAGGTCTCGACCGTGTGCACCGAACCGCACTGGGGGCAGGCGATGGCCTCGGCCAGTGGCCGGCGTGGCTGAAAACGCAGCACACTGGTGCCAGAGGGCGTGGCTGGCAAGGTGTGCGGCGGCGCAATGCCGTAGGCGCGCAGCTTGTCGCGGGCAGCATCGCTCATCCAGTCGGTGGTCCAGGCCGGGGCCAGCTGGGTCACCACCTTGGCGGTCAGCCCCTGTGCCTGCAGGGTAGCGCGCACATCGTCCTCGATCTGGCCCATGGCCGGGCAGCCGTTGTAGGTGGGCGTGATCACCACCTCCAGCCCGGCAGCACCCTGGCGCACATCGCGCAAGATGCCCAGCTCGCGCAGCGACACCACCGGAATCTCGGGGTCGGCCAGGGATTCGAGTGCCGCCCAGGCTGCCTGAACGGCGTCTGCCGAATTTGATGTGGCCGTCACTTCGACGACCTTACCAGCGGCCATCAGGATGGGCACGTGCCAGGCTTTGCATCTCGGCCAGCAGGTAGCCGAGGTGCTCGGAATGCACGCCGTTCTGACCCTGGGTGACGTAGCCCTCGCTGGACGGACGGGGCAAGGTAGCCTCAAGCAGAGCGTCGTCGATCAGGGCGTCCCAATCAGCGCGCAGGGTGCGGGTATCCACGCCTACACCGGCCTGCACCGCCTGGGTTTGCGCTGCGTTGCTGTTCCAGAACTCCTGGGTGTAAGGCATCAGGTGCTCCAGCGCAGCTTGCACCCGGGCGCGCGATTCGTCGGTGCCGTCGCCCATGCGCACCAGCCAGTCACGCGAATGGCGCAGGTGGTAGCGGGTTTCCTTCAGCGACTTGGCGGCAATGGCGGCAAGTTGCGCATCTCCCGAGGTTTGCAGGGCTTCCCACACCAGCACCATGAGCGCGCTGTACAAAAAGTTGCGAACAACGGTGGTGGCGTAGTCCATGTCGCTTTGTGCATAGCCCACCAGCGGGCCGTGCTGGGGCAGCTCCAGCAGTGTGTAGTTGCGAAACTCCGGTACGTCGCGGAAATAGGCCAGCCGGTCTTCGGTGACATCGCCGCCTTGCAGCTCGGCCACCGCCTGGTACAACAAGCGCGCCTGACCGATGTGGTCGAGGCTGATGTTGGACATGGCGATGTCTTCTTCAAGAATCGGACCATGGCCGCACCATTCGGCGTTGCGCTGGCCTAGAACCAGCGCGTTGTCGGCCAGGTGAAGCAGGTATTCCGTTGGGGCGCTCATCACATGTGCCCCACTTCCTCGGGAATTTCGTAAAACGTGGGGTGACGGTAGATCTTGTCGGCAGCGGGGTCGAACAGTTCGCCCTTGTCATCGGGGTTGCTGGCGGTGATGCTGCTGGACGGCACGACCCAGATGCTCACGCCTTCCTGACGGCGGGTGTAGACATCGCGCGCCATCTCCAGCGCATGACGGGCGTCAGAGGCGTGCAGGCTGCCGCAGTGCTTGTGCTCCAGGCCCTGCTTGCTGCGAACAAAAACTTCCCAGAGGGGCCATTCTTTCAATACGGATGTGGGCGTGCTCATGCGGCCTCCTTGTGTTGGCGTTGTTGCTGTTTGCGGGCGTGGGCCAGCGCGGCTTCGCGCACCCAGGCACCGTCGTTCCAGGCCTTGACGCGGGTGGACAGACGCTCCTTGTTGCAAGGGCCGTTGCCATTCACGGTTTGCCAGAACTCGTCCCAGTCAATGGCGCCGTAGTCGTAGTGCTGGCGCTCCTCATTCCACTTCAGGTCGGGGTCGGGCAGGGTCACACCCAGCACCTTGGCCTGGGGCACGGTGGCGTCCACAAACTTCTGGCGCAGGTCGTCGTTGCTGATGCGCTTGATGCCCCAGCGCATGCCCTGCACGCTGTTGGGGCTGTCGGCGTCGGGAGGGCCAAACATGGCCAGGCACTTCCACCACAGGCGGTTCACGGCGTCTTGCACCATGGCTTTTTGCTCAGCCGTGCCTTGCATCATCACCAGCAGGGCCTCGTAGCCTTGGCGCTGGTGAAAGCTTTCTTCCTTGCACACGCGCACCATGGCGCGGGCGTAAGGGCCATACGAGCAGCGGCACAGCGGGATCTGGTTCATGATGGCCGCACCATCGACCAGCCAGCCGATCACGCCCACATCGGCCCAATTGAGCGTGGGGTAGTTGAAGATGGAGCTGTACTTGGCCTTGCCGGTGTGCAGCGCGTCCAGCATCTGGTCTCTGGAGGTGCCCAGGGTTTCGGCGGCGCTGTACAGGTATAGGCCGTGGCCGCCTTCGTCTTGCACCTTGGCAATCAGGATGGCCTTGCGCTTGAGGCTGGGCGCGCGGGAAATCCAGTTGCCCTCGGGCAGCATGCCCACGATCTCGGAATGCGCATGCTGGCTGATCTGGCGCACCAGGGTCTTGCGGTAGGCCTCGGGCATCCAGTCTTGTGGCTCGATGCGGCCATCGGCATCGATACAGGCGTCAAAGCGCCGCATCAACTCGGCATCTTCCTTGGGCACCAGCACCGGTGCGGGCTTGTTGCCCGCGGCATCGGGCACGTTGAAGGACTGCGTATACATGGCGGTTCTCCTTACAGGGTTTTGGGGCGTTGGTCGATCACACGCCTGGCTTTGCCAGTCTGGGTGCGGGCAATCGTCTCGTAATTCAGCACCGACACGCGGGTAGAAATACCCACCACGGTCTTGATGTGGTGTTGCAGGGCCTTGGCGATGCCCTGCACGACGCTCGGGTCCAGGCGGCCCGAGAACTCTCGCTGCAGCTCGCAGTGGATCTCGACCTCGTCCAGATGACCGTCGCGGCTCAGCAAGATCTGGTAGTTGCCCGACAAATGCGGGTCACGCATGATTTGCTCTTCAATCTGGGTGGGGAACACGTTCACGCCGCG
>JBJOJH010000260.1:0-3883 GCA_046046715.1 Pseudomonadota bacterium
GAAATCGTGTTCGTCAACGTCAATCCGCAGGCCACCTTGCTGCTGGGCCAGGCGCGTGGCTGCTGCGTCACCGCCCTGGTGTCTTGTGATTTGCCCGTGGCGGAGTACACGGCCCTGCAAATGAAGCAGGCTGTTACGGGACATGGCCGGGCTGACAAGACCCAGGTGCAGGAGATGGTGAAACGTTTGCTGAACCTGCCATCCGCACCACGGCAGGACGCCGCGGACGCACTGGGTCTGGCCATTACCCATGCTCATGCCAGTCCGTCGATGAACAAGCTGGCGGCTGCTGGCGCCTTGTCACGCAAAACCCACGGCATGTACCGGGGTGGCCGCAGCCACTAATTTATGGTATTGCGGGGGCAGTTTTACCAGGCCCGGGCGAGCTGACCAAAGCCTTGCGGGGCCTGCTTATCGTTGTCGAAGCTCACCACATCCCAAGCCTCGGGCTGGGCCAGCAAGGCGCGCAGCAGCTGGTTGTTCATGGCATGGCCTGAGCGAAAAGCGCTGTAGCTGGCCAGCAGCGGGCGCCCAATCAAATACAGATCGCCCATGGCGTCCAGTATCTTGTGCTTCACAAATTCGTCGTCATAACGCAGACCGTCGGCGTTGAGCACTTTGTAGTCGTCCATCACGATGGCGTTGTCCAGCCCCCCACCCAACGCCAGACCATTGGCACGCATCATTTCCACGTCCTTGGTGAAGCC
The DNA here is from genome assembly GCA_046046715.1 of Pseudomonadota bacterium. GTDB lineage: Bacteria > Pseudomonadota > Gammaproteobacteria > Burkholderiales > Burkholderiaceae_C > JBEEJZ01. The sequence continues at coordinate 708 of JBJOJH010000260.1, forward strand.
AAAGGTGCGGGCTCGGGCGATGTCGCGCGAGTACGAGTCCCGGCTCATGTCAAACACCACGCGCTGGCCGGTGGAATCGACGGCAGGATGATGGAAGTCGATTTCGAAAGTGAGCTTGTAGCCGTGGTAGGGCTCCAACCGGGCCCACTTGGCAGCAGCACCTGTGCCCTCGCGCACCTCCACCGGCTGCTTCAAACGAATAAAGCGACGTGGCGCGTTCTGCATCACGATGCCCGCGCTTTGCAGCAAAAACACAAACGAGGCGGCAGAACCGTCCAGGATGGGCACCTCTTCGGCCGTGATGTCCACATACAGGTTGTCCACGCCCAGACCGGCACAGGCCGACATGAGGTGTTCCACCGTCAGCACCTTGGCGCCGTCCTTGGACAAGGTCGAGGCTAGGCGGGTGTCCGTCACTGCCTCAGCCGACACCTTGATTTCGACTGGCTCAGGCAAATCCACGCGGCGAAACACGATGCCGGTGTCTGGCTGGGCCGGGCGCAAGGTGAGCTCAACCCGTTGCCCGCTATGCAGGCCCACGCCCACGGCGCGTGTCAATGACTTCAGGGTACGTTGCGCAATCATGCGGGCATTTTAAAAGTGGAAGCTTCGGCCTAGCTGTCGGCCTACTTGTCCTCGACGATGGCATCGTCTGCCTCTTCGCCCAAGAAGCCCCCACTCTGGTGCGCCCACAAGCGGGCGTACAGACCACCTTGAGCCAACAAACTGCGGTGGTCGCCCTCTTCGACGATGCGCCCCTTGTCGAGCACGATCAGCCGATCCATGGCGGCAATGGTGCTCAAACGGTGTGCAATGGCCACCACGGTCTTGCCTTCCATCAGCCGGTACAAGCTGGCCTGGATGGCCGCCTCGACCTCCGAATCCAGTGCACTGGTGGCTTCGTCCAGCAACAAGATCGGTGCGTCTTTCAGCATGACTCGGGCAATCGCGATACGCTGGCGCTGGCCGCCAGACAGCTTGACGCCACGCTCGCCAACATGGGCTTCAAAACCCTTGCGACCGCTGGGGTCGGTCAGCGTCTGGATGAATTCTGCGGCCTCGGCACGCTGGGCTGCGGCCACCATGGCCTCGTCGGTTGCATCTGGCCGGCCATACAAAATGTTGTCACGCACCGAGCGGTGCAGCAGTGAAGTGTCTTGTGTGACCATGCCGATTTGGGAGCGCAAGCTATCTTGCGCAACGTCGGCGATGTTCTGGCCATCAATCAAGATGCGGCCCTGGCCGACATCGTAGAAACGCAGCAGCAAGTTGACGATGGTCGACTTGCCCGCCCCCGAGCGCCCGACCAAGCCGATTTTTTCGCCGGGCCTGATCACCAGGGACAGATCGTCGATCACCTGCCGGGCCTGGGGGCCAGTCGCACCGTAGGCAAAGCTCAGGTTTTCAAACCGAACCTCGCCCCGATGCACGATCAATGCGGGAGCACTCGGCTTATCGACCACCTGATGCGGCCGCGAAAGGGTGTTGATGCCGTCTTGCACCGTGCCCACATGCTCGAACAGGGACGACATCTCCCACATCACCCAGTGAGACATGCCGTTCAGGCGCAAGGCCATGGCACTGGCGGCAGCGACCGCGCCCACGCCCACTTCGCCTTGCACCCACAGCCACAGGGCCACGCCGGCGGTACTGGCAATGAGGCCCATGCTCAGGGCGTGGTTGACCGTCATGATGCCGCTGACCAGACGCATCTGGGCATGTACGGTCTGCATGAAGTCCTGCATGGCCGAACGGGCAAATCCCGCCTCACGCCCGGCGTGCGAAAACAACTTGACGGTGGCGATGTTGGTATAGGCGTCGGTGATGCGCCCGGTCATGAGCGAGCGCGCATCCGCCTGACGCCGCGCCACGCCCGACAAGCGCGGCACATACCAGCGCAACGACACCACGTACAGCAGCAGCCAGGCGCCAAAAGGCAGGAGCATCCAGGCATTGAAGCCGCCCAGCACCGCTGCCATGGTCAAAAAGTAAATCACAACGAAGACCAGGATGTCCGTGACGATCATGCACACATCGCGCACCGCCAGCGCGGTCTGCATGACCTTGGCCGCCACCCGACCTGCAAATTCGTCCTGGTAGAAGGACATGCTCTGGCCCAGCATCAGGCGGTGAAAATTCCAACGCAGGCGCATCGGAAAATTGCCCGCCAGAGACTGGTGCTTGAGCAAGGTTTGCACCAACACCAGCGAAGTGCTGCCCACCACGATGATCCCCAGCAGCAGCAGGTGTGCCCCTTCCTGGGCCCACAGCCTGGCAGGCTCCACCGCTGCCAAAAAGTCCACCACGTTGCCCAGCATGGAAAACAGCAGCGCCTCGAACGCACCGATCACGGCGGTCAGCAGGGTCATGCCCAGAATGTGGGGCCGCACCCCCTGGGTGCCCGCCCACAAGAAAGCAAAAAAGCCACGCGGCGGCGTACTGGGCACGCCCTCAGGGTAGGGGTCTACCCTGTTCTCAAACCAATTGAACACGCGTGCTTATCCTTTCAGAGGCCGTCAGGCCTGACCTCAAGCCTTAGTCGGCCTGCTTGCGCAGGAAGGCGGGTATTTCGTAGTCATCCATGCCACCGCTGGCCAGGGCGTCCACTTTTTGTGCTGCCGAGGTACGGTCGCGGGTGCGCCAGACGCTGGGGGTGTTCAGGGTGCCGTAGTCGGTCTGAGCATTGCCCATGATGGACTGGGGCTGACCAGGCAAACTGCTTTGCGCGGTGGTACCACCCACGGTGAAGGGCACATTGTCGGTGCCCGTGCGCAACACTTGCAGGGGTGGTGCCGTGCGGCGGGCGCCAGGCCGGCTCAGGCCGGTGGCCACCACCGTGACCCGAATCGCCTCACCCAGCGAATCATCGTGCGCCGTGCCGTAGATCACATTGGCGTCTTCATGGGCAAAGGCACGGATGGTGCTCATGGCCAAACCGGACTCACGCAGCTTGAGTGAGCCCTTGGCGGCGGAAATCAGCACCAGCACACCCTTGGCGCCCGACAGGTCCACACCTTCCAGCAGGGGGCAAGCCACAGCTTGTTCAGCCGCAATGCGGGCACGGTCCGGACCGGTAGCCTGGGCAGTGCCCATCATGGCCTTGCCCGGTTCGCCCATCACGGTGCGCACGTCTTCGAAGTCGACATTGACATGGCCCTTGACGTTGATGATCTCGG
>JBJOJH010000261.1:0-9450 GCA_046046715.1 Pseudomonadota bacterium
TGGTGGTGCGCGAAGGCAATCCCAAGGGCATCAAGGACTGGGATGACCTGGCCAAGCCAGGCATCAAGGTGATCACGCCCAACCCCAAGACCTCGGGTGGCGCCCGCTGGAACTACCTGGCAGCCTGGGAGTTTGCCAAGCGCAAATTTGGCGGCGCAGCTCAGGCCAAGGACTTTGTCAAAAAGCTCTACGAGAACGTACCCGTGCTGGACACCGGTGCGCGTGGCTCGTCTATTACCTTTGCCCAGCGTAACCAGGGCGATGTCTTTATCTCCTGGGAAAACGAGGCTTACCTGCTGGAGAAGGAGTTTGGTACCAAGTTTGATGTGGTCTACCCGTCCCTGAGCATCCTGGCCGAGCCAGCTGTGACAGTGGTGGACAAGAACGCTGACAGAAAAGGCACGCGTGCCGTGGCCACGGCTTATCTTGAATACCTGTATAGCGAAGAAGGTCAGGATATTGCTGGCAGGAACTTCTATCGCCCCATCTCCGAGAAAGCCCAAGCCAAGTACGCCAAGCAGTTTCCCAAGCTCAAGCTGTTTGACATCGACCAGGCGTTTGGCGGCTGGAGCCAGGCTACCAAGGACCACTTTGCCGACGGTGGCAGCTTTGACCAGATCTACACCAAGAAGTAAATCCTTCGCCTAGCCTTGAGCAGCCACCAGCCATCGGGGAACCAACATGTCAGTACTCTTGATTGCAGGGAGCCCGTCCGAGCATTCGCGGTCATCGGCGTTGCTGGATGCGGTGGCCGCCAGGCTGAGAGCCAAGGCGGATCACCGCAGGCTGGCCTTGGAGCGACTGCAAATTCGCGACTTGTCACCCCAGGCGCTGTTGCTGGCCGATTGGGGTCACCCCAGCGTGAAACGTGCGATTGCCCAGGTTGAATCTGCTAGAGCGCTGGTGATCGCCACGCCTGTCTACAAGGCAGCCTACAGCGGCGTACTCAAGGTGTTTCTGGACCTGCTGCCGCAAACGGCCCTCAAAGGCAAGGCCGTGTTACCCCTGGCCACTGGCGGCAGTCCGCACCACATGCTGGCGCTGGACTACGCGCTGCGACCTGTGTTGCAGTCACTGGGGGCCCGGCATATCTTGCCGGGTGTCTATGCCTCAGACAGCCAGATTCCCAAGGATGACGCTGGCCACTACCAGATTGGCGCAGAAATTCAGGATCGTCTGGATGATGGTGTCGCGGCCCTGTTTCAGGAAGGCTTGCGTTGGGCTGTGACGCCCGCCTTCGAGCCGGTTCCGTTTGAGTCAGCGCTTTACAGCGTTTAGCCGGTCAAGTCACTTTACTCACAGGAACCGCCATGCCACTTGACGATTTGCCTTCCGCTCGGGTTAACACAGATGAATTGCCTGCGGACAACGGTATGACCCGACTGGAAAAGGTCGTCAACATCCTTTTGGCCTGTGTCTTGGTGGTGCTGGGGATTTTGATGTTGCTGCAGCCTGTAGTTGTCGTGTAGGTGCCTGCTCGTTCACTTTTTTGTTTCCCCCCTTTTTCAATATTCAGGAGTTCCCATGTCCATTCAAGCGATCAACGTACGTAATCAGTTCAAAGGCAAAGTCAAGGAAATCATCCGTGGGGACGTCGTCTCCGAGATTGACGTCGAAACACCCTGGGGCATCGTCACGTCGGTGATTACCACCCGCTCGGTGGATTCACTGGATCTGAAAGTGGGCTCTGACGTGGTGGCACTGGTCAAGTCCACTGAGGTGTCACTGGCGAAGCTCTGAAGCCGGCGTAGACCGCGAGGAAAGCCTAGACTAATGAAGGGTTCCTGCTCTTTGTAGCGTTTGGCCCTTTTTTATTCACGCTTTGCCAAGGAAAACATGTCCACCCCCTCTTTGACCGAACTCTCGGATGCCGCCCTCAACCAGCTGTTTCGCGATGCGCGCACTGTGCACGCATTCAAGCCAGTGCCCGTTAGCGACGAGACCATCCAACGCCTCTACGACTTGCTGAAGTGGGGGCCAACGGCCTTCAACGCCCAGCCTGCACGCTTTGTGTTTGTGCGCAGCGCCGAGGCCAAGGCCAAACTGCGTCCCGCACTGGGGGCTGGCAACGTGGCCCAGACCGATGCAGCGGCCGTCACGGTGATCGTGGCCCAGGACACCCGGTTTTTCGATCATTTGCCCACTCAGTTTCCGGCGTTTGATGCCAAGCCCCTGTTTGAAGCCAATGCCGCCATGGCAGAGGCCACTGCCGCGCGCAACAGCAGCCTGCAAGGCGCCTATCTGATCCTGGCCGCACGTGCGCTGGGCCTGGACTGTGGACCCCAGTCGGGCTTCAACCCGCAGGTGGTCAATGAGGCCTTCTTTCCGGATGGTCGTTACCAAGTGAACTTCATCGTCAACCTTGGCGTGGCCGACCCAGCGGGCATTTACCCGCGCGGCCCGCGTTTGGCGTTTGACGAAGCAGCTCAAATTATTTGATGCGGGCTTGATGTGCAGGCGGCACCCGTGCCGCCTGATCTGAGGGCCCGAAGAACGGGTTTCATGAACTTTCAACAATTGCGCTCGGTGCGCGAGGCCGAGCGTTGCGGCTTCAACCTGACCGAGGTGGCCGCCACTTTGCACACCTCCCAGCCCGGCGTCAGCCGACAGGTCCGCGAGCTTGAAGAAGAGCTGGGGGTCGAACTTTTCGTTCGGTCTGGTAAACGCCTGTTGGGACTCACCACGGCGGGCAAGGCCCTGATGCCCATCATCCAGCGAGTGTTGCTGGACGCAGAAAGCTTGCGCCGTGCCGGCCAGGAGCTGCAAGGGCGAGAAGAGGGCCGACTGTCGATTGCGGCGACCCACTCTCAGGCCCGCTATGCCTTGCCGCATGTGGTGCGCGACTTCCGTCAGCGCTACCCGCGCGTGACCTTGCATTTGCACCAAGGCTCGCCCAAGCAGGTGGCCGAGATGCTGCTGTCGGGCGAGGCCGACATTGGCGTGGCCACCGAGGCACTGGCCAGCTACGATCAATTGGTCACCTTACCCTGCTACCGCTGGAGCCACAGCATTGTGGTGCCCCCCGGACATCCGCTGCTGGACCTGCCCGGCCCGGTGACCCTGCAGGATCTGGTTCGTTTTCCCATCATCACCTACGAAGTGGGCTACACCGGGCGCTCGCACATAGACGACGCCTTTGCGCAAGTAGGCCTGCAGCCCGACGTGGTGTTGACGGCCATGGATGCCGACGTCATCAAGACCTACGTGGAGCTTGAAATGGGCGTCGGCATCGTGGCCTCCATTGCGCTGGATGAGTCCCGGGACCGGGACCTACGCACCCTCGATGCAGGTCACTTGTTTCAGATCAACGTGACGCGTCTGGGTATCCGGCGCAACCATTGGCTGGCCGGCTTTGCCTTTGGCTTCATTGAGAACTTCGCGCCTTCTCTGACCCGCGAAGTGGTGTTGGAGGCCGTGGGCGAGATGTGAGTCATGCCGCCTTGGCAATGGGTTGCGCATAGCGGCTTACTGGGCGCTCCAGTCCGAGGTTTTCCCTCAGGGTCTTGCCTTCATAGGCCGTGCGGAACAGGCCGCGTCGCTGCAGTTCGGGCACGACCAGATCGACAAACTCGTTGAGGGACTGTGGCAGCACCGGCGGCATGACGTTGAAGCCGTCGGCGGCGCCGTTTTCAAACCACTCCTGCATGCGATCCGCGATGGTTTGCGGCGTACCTACCACGACCCAGTGCCCACGCGCGCCCGCCAGGTACTCGTACAGCTGGCGCACTGTGAATTTCTCACGCCGGGCCAGCTCGATGACGACATGCGCGCGACTGTTGATGCCCTTGGCGGGCTCCGGATAGTAGGGCGGTGGCGCATCCAGGTTCCAGTGGCTCAGGTCTTCCTTGGGCCAGAAGGGCGCAATTGTGGCCAGGCCGACAGCAGGATGTATGAGTGCCTGTAACTCGGCCCATTTGGTCTGTGCCTCTTCCTCCGTGCGGCCAATCACCGGTGAAATACCCGGTAGCACCAGCAGCTGATCTGGGCGTCGCCCGTACTTGGGTAGGCGACGCTTGACGTCCTGATAGAAAGCCTGTGCCTCTGCCAAGCTGGTCCAGGCGGTAAAGATGGCTTCGGCGCTGGCCGCAGCCAGTTCTTTGCCATCGTCAGACGAGCCCGCTTGAACGATCACCGGGTAGCCCTGGGGCGGACGCTCAATGTTCAGGGGGCCCTGGACTTTGAGGAATTTCCCGATGTGATTGAGCGTGTGCAGCTTGGCCGGATCAAAGTAGACGCCTGAGGCCTTGTCCCGGCTGAAGGCGTCATCGTCAAAGCTGTCCCACAGGCCCTTGACCACGTCCACGAATTCGTGTGCGCGCTGGTATCGGGTGGCGGGGTCGGGGTGTGCATCCAGGCCAAAGTTGCCGTAGACCGCCTCGGCACTGGTGGTGACCACGTTCCAGGCTGCACGCCCTTTGCTGATGTGGTCCAGCGAAGCGAATTTGCGGGCCAGAAGGTAAGGGTCTTCGTAGGTGGTCGATGCGGTGGCCACGAAACCGATGTGCTGCGTGACTGCCGACAATGCTGCCCACAGCGTGACCGGCTCGAAATGCGAGAGTCGGCCTTGGCGGCTGAAGGATTCGTCGTCACCTTGGTGCCAAATGCCGGGACTGTCGGCTACAAATAGCTGGTCGAACAGACCGCGCTCTGCGGTTTTGGCCAGTTCAATGTAGTGGTCAATATTGACTCCGGCATCGGCCTGGGCCTGTGGATGGCGCCACGCAGCGATGTGATGGCCGGTCGCCATGATGAATGCGCCCAGGCGCAACTTGCGTTGTGTCATGTTGGTCTCTCCAGTGCTAACCCGGCTTCAAAACGTCTTGTCTGCGGTGATCGTGATGCGGTGCAGCTTGCGGTGCTGTGGGGCGTAGTCGCCGACGGCGTAGTGCTGGGTAGAGCGGTTGTCCCAGACCGCCAGGGTGCCTTGCTGCCAGCGCAGTCGTGCTTGAAATTCCGGCACTGTGGCCAGGCCAAACAGCTGCGCCAGCAGGGCGTCGCTTTGCGCTCTTGGCAGACCTTTGATGTGGCTGGTGAAGGTGGAGTTCACATAGAGAATCTTCTTGCCCGTGACCGGATGCACGCGCACCACCGGGTGTTCCACCGGCGGGTACTTGGCGCGGGCCTCACGCAGTTGCTCTCCGCTGGCGTCCTTGTTGAGCAGGTACTCGGTCCAGCCGCTGATTTCCCAGGTGTGCACTGCCGTCAAGGTCTCCAGATAAGCCTGAAATGCGGCGGGAAGACTGTCGTAAGCCTGGGTCAGACTGCTCCAGATTGTGTCACCGCCACTGGCCGGAATCACCTGTGCATAAAGGCTGGTACCCAGAGGCGGTTGCTCGCGCCAGGTGATATCGGCATGCCAGTTGTTCGCGGCATATCGGCGCTGGGGTGTGCTTTCCACGATCTCGATTTCGGGGTGGCTTTCCAGGCGGGGGAAGAAGGCTTTGACTTCGGCGACGCCACCAAAAGTGCGGGTGAACGCGATTTGCTGTGCCGGTGTGAGCTGCTGATCGCGAAAGAAGATCACTTCGTGTGTGGCGAGCGCGCGGCGCAGTTCCTCCTGTGTCGTGGCGTCCAGGGGCTGGCTCAAGTCCAGGCCGTGTATGACAGCGCCGATATTGGGTGTGTAAGGCTCCGCGACAAAGCGCGTGTAGGGGGTGGTCAGATCGTTGAGTTTGGACATGCGTGTACTCCTAAAAAAGCGGTTAAGTGAACTTGCCTCTTTTCACTTTAGGCACGCAGACAGGTTCTGCAAACGAAGCAATTTGCATATCCAAAGTCACACAAAACACGGCGCTTCATGCCCTGCAGCGATGAGCTTATGACGCCAACATCCTTGCACTTGTTAATCCGTTTTTATTCGTTCTCGTGAACCTCCGATTTCCTTAAATTTCATCCAGTCATGTATCGACACAACTGAACTGGAGGACTGAATGAAAACATGGATAGCCATAGGCTGGTCTGCCCTGATCCTGGCCATCGTGGCCCCGGCGCTGGCACAAACGCAGGCAACGGAACCCTTGAAAGTGATCCGCATCGGTGTGGCCACGGGTGGTGTGGGCAGTGATCCCATACGCTTCGGCGGAAGCACGACGTCGCTGGCTTACACCGATGGCGCTTTTGAGGAGGCCTTCCGCAAGGATGGCGTCGAAATCAAGTGGACCTTCTTCAAGGGGGCTGGGCCGGCGGTCAACGAGGCGCTGGTCAACAAGCAGCTGGACTTCGCATGGCAGGGGGATCTGCCCGCCATCGTGGCGCGTGCCAATGGTGTGAAGACCAAACTGATTGCCGGCACCGGCGTGCGCACAGGCTTGTATCTGGCGGTGCAACCCGACTCGGGCATCGAGAAGCTCGAAGACCTCAGGGGCAAGCGTGTGGCACTGTTCAAGGGCACCAACCTGCACCTTGCGGCGTCGGCCGCGCTGGCGGCGCATGGCCTCAAAGAGAGTGACCTCAAGCTCATCAATCTTGACCTGGCTGGCGGCCGCACGGCGCTGCTTAACAAGGATGTGGACGCCGCGTTTGACTACGTGGGTGCCTTCGATTTGCGCGACAAGGGCTTGGTCAAGATTGTTTGGTCTGCTGCCGCAGACAACTACAAGTACACACGCCAGACGCACCTGCTGGTGACGGATGAGTTCGCGGCAAAGCATCCGCAGGCCGTTCAGCGCGTCGTGACCACGCTGGTCAAGGTGGCGCACCGCTATTCGAACGAAGCCAATCGCGCCGACCTGTTTGAGCGCTGGGGCAAGACCGAGTACCCGGAAAAGATCTGGCGCGAGGACTTCATCGGTCAGCCACTGCGCGTGCGCCTTTCGCCACTGCTCGACCCCTTTCTGGTCTCGCGCTACAAGGAGGCGGCCAAGGACGCCTATGCCCTCAAGCTCACCCGCTCGGTGCCTGAGATCGACAGCTGGTTCGATCGCCGATATCTGAACGCAGCGCTCAAGGAGCTCAAGCAGGAGAGCTACTGGCCGGTTTACGGGCCCGACGGCCAGCTGGCGCATTGAACGACGCACTCAACAGGAGAGCTTGACCATGTCTTCGTCCATCGGTGCTGCTGCGGTGCGACCGACACTTTCGATGACTGCCAACCCGGCCCCGTCGGACCTGGCCACCCGCCGTACTTGGCGCCAGCCACTGCAATGGCTCTGGGCCTTGCCCTTCCCCTTGGCGGTGCTGCTGCTGTGGCACCTGTCTGCAACCTGGGGCTGGACGCCCGAGCAGGTGCTGCCGCCCCCAGCTCAGGTGTTTCAAAGCTTTGCTGACATGGCTGTCAGCGGCGAGCTGTGGAGCAACCTGCAGATCAGCCTGGTGCGGGTCTTTACGGGGTTTGGTATCGGCCTGTTAGCCGGGCTGGCGCTGGGTGTCGTGATGGGTTTGTCGCCCACTGCACGCGACTACTTCTTGCCACTGTTCAAAGCCTTTGCCCAGGTACCGGTGATTGGCTGGTTGCCGCTGCTGATGTTGCTGGTCGGCATCGACGAGGCGCTCAAGTTTCTGCTGATTGCCAAGGCCACCCTGGTGCCCGTCACGCTAAACACCTGCCAGGGCATCCAGGGTGTGCCCAATCGCTTCATCGAGGTGGCCCGGGTGTTTGGCTTCACGCGCTGGCAGCTGCTGACCAAGGTGGTGTTTCCAGCCGCTACGGCGCCGATCTGGAACGGCGTGCGCTACGGCCTCACCCACGCCTGGCTGGCTTTGGTGGTCGTGGAACTGCTGGCCTCGTCCGAAGGCATTGGTTTCCTGATCGTCTATGGCCGTCAATTGTTCCAGCTCGACGTGGTGCTGGCTTCGGTGCTGGCCGTAGGCATCGTGGGTTTTGTCATCGACAAGCTGCTGTCGTACACCGAAGCCTGGCTGCTTAGCTGGCGCAAGCCGGGTCTGTGAAGGAGGGCGTACTCATGTCACAAAAAAACCCCAACGGATTTGTGTCGCCCGCCCTGCGCGGCTGGGTGCTGCCTGTGCTGATCCTGTCGTTCTGGTGGTGGGCCGTGGCCTCGGGCTGGTCCACGTCGCCGCTGCTGGTGTCACCGGGTGCGGTGTGGGCGCGAGCGGTGCAGCAGGTCGCCAGCGGCGAACTCTGGACGGCGCTCTCGGCCAGCCTGTGGCGCAACGTCTGGGGCTTTGCCATGGGAGCCAGTGCCGGCCTGGCCCTGGGTGTGCTGCTGGGCTGGTCGCGCTGGGCTGAGCGTTTGATCGGCCCCTCCTTCCACACGCTCAAGCAGATCTCGCTGTTTGCCTGGATTCCCATGCTGTCGATGTGGTTCGGACTGGGTGATGGCGCCAAGGTCGCCTTCATCGCCATGGCAGCTTTCTTTCCGATGGTGCTCAACACCATCGAGGGTTTGCGCAGCGTGCCACGCGAGTACATCGAAGTCGGGCGTGTTTACGGCTTTGGTGTCTGGCAGCTGCTCACCCGCGTGATTGGCCCCTCTGCCGCACCCTCGGTGTTCACCGGCGTGCAGCTGGCGCTGATCTACAGCTGGCTGGCGACGCTGGGCAGCGAATACCTGCTGGCCTCAGGCAAGGGCATCGGTAACACGCTGATTGACGGTCGCGAGCAGTTCGAGATGGACCTTGTGCTGTTCGGTGTGGTCGTGATCGGTGGTGTGGGTTATGCCCTGAACGCCACGCTGGGGGCACTGGAGCGGCACCTTCTGGCCTGGCGCGACCGGACAGTGGCGCGTTATTGAGTTTGTGATTGAGTTTTACTGGAGAACAACCATGGCACATGCTGGCACCCTGGACATCCGGGGTTTGAACAAGCAGTACGAGGTCAAGGGACAGGCCCTACCCGTGCTGCAGAACATTGACCTCACCATCGAACCGGGCGAGTTTGTCAGCATCGTGGGCACCAGCGGTTGCGGCAAGTCCACGCTGTTGCGCCTGATCATCGGCCTGGAGGAAGGCTACCAGGGTGAGATCCTGCTGGACGGCACCCGCATCCGGGGCACCCATCTCAACCGCGGCATCGTGTTCCAGGAGCATCGCCTGTTCCCTTGGCTGACGGTGGAGAAAAACATTGCTCTGGGCCTGCTCAATTCGGACCTGACCGAAGGGCAGCGGCGCGCGACCATCCGCGACCACATCGAACTTGTCGGCCTCAAAGGATTCGAGAAGGCCTACCCACACCAACTCTCGGGCGGCATGTCGCAGCGCGTGGCGATTGCCCGCGCCCTGGTCAATCGGCCCGACATCCTGCTTCTGGACGAACCCTTCGGCGCGCTGGACGCGATGACCCGAGCCCATTTGCAGCAGGAGCTGCACCGCATCTGGCAGGCCGAGGGCATCACCATGATCCTGGTGACCCATGACGTCGAAGAAGCGGTCTACCTGGGCGACAAGGTGGTGGTGATGGAACCGCGCCCCGGCCGCATCCGCCGCACCATCCCGGTACCGCTGGCGCACCCGCGCGACCGCACGTCCTACGCCTTCACCACGGTCAAGGAG
>JBJOJH010000262.1:0-6367 GCA_046046715.1 Pseudomonadota bacterium
GCACGAGCGCCGTGATTGAACCCGTGACGTTGGCCACCCGCATCCGGGGGCGGGGCACCTGACCGCCACCATTGAATTCAAAGCCTTCAACTTGGATCGGAAACGCTTCATAGGCGTGGCCTTGCCAAACCACACGCTGCATGAGGGCATTGGTGCCCGCGTGAAACCTCACTGGCCCTTGGCCAAAAAGAGACAGGTCCAGCACAAAGAGCTCGATCACGGCGCTGGGGGCGAGTTTCTGGATTTCTGAGGTGATCGCTGGGGAAGTCTTGGCTTGTTCGGTCATCACAGATCAAACACCTGTTTGAATGTGGCCCGCACAGTCTCGACGTCGGGCTCATCTACCGAGCGGCTCCACTCTTCGCAGGTGAACTTGGCAGCAGTGCCTGCCGGGGTGGTCCACTCAAAGGCCTGCACACCCCCGCGAGCGCGCAAGAAATCGTCGATCGCTCCGGCATCCTGCGTGGTCCGCCCACGAAACTCCAACGTCCAGACCTCGGCTTGGGTGTGGATGCCAAAGGCCAGGCGCTGCTCATACCCATCGCCAAATGCCACCCGCCGCACATTGGGCCGCATGGCCAGGCTAGCCCCCAGCGATGGAATCCATGTGAACACGGCCATTTACAAAGCCCTCCTGCTGTCGAGCAAGCCACCGGCCCGCTTTTGCGCCAGCAGCTCCTGGCGTACCGCGTTGGCCACTGCCTGGCCCAGGTCACGACCGCCCGCGCTGTCGCCCCGTGTGGCAGCACCTGCGTCAGAGACATTCACGGAAATGTTGAACACATGACCCGCACCCATGCCCCCAGCAGCGCCACCGCTCATGGTCACGGGAATGGTCCGCCCATCGGGTAATGGCACATAGGCCTCTGGCCGCGAGCCTTCGCCAAACACCGCCAGTTGCGGCGAATTGGCGATCCCGCCACTGGCGTAGCCCCGCAGCGGTAATGGCCCCTCTGCCGTCATGACCCCGCCATCGGCAAAACCAAAGAAACTGCTCATGGCTTTGGCCAGGGGCAGCGTGATGGCGCGCTGGATCTGGATGCGGATCAGGTCCGAGATGATGGAGTTGGCCAGCGACCTGAAGTCGAGCTTGCCCGTCATCACAAAGCCCACCAGCGCATCGGTCATGCCGTTGAACGCGCGGATTGTTGCCGCTTCCATCTGCTTGCCAATCTGCTCAGCTTCTTCGGCCACTGCGCGCATGCCCTTGGCAAATCCGGCTTCGGGATCCGAGAGTTCCTTGGCCCGCTGCGTCAACAGCTGAGCGCCATCTGCCGCTTGGCGGGCGGCTTCTTCGATTTTGTGCAGGGCGTCGGCGAGTTTTTCATTGCCGGGGGCGGCGTCTGCCAAGGCACGCGCCTGCTCGGCCAGTGTGGCCAGCTGGTTCGCACTTTCCTGACGGGCTTCACCCAAGCGGCGCAGCGAGTCCAACTCGCTGATGGCGCCGGTCTCGCGCAGGGTTTTGATCTGCTCTTCGCTGGCACGCAACTGGGCCTGACCGCGCGAGGCCTGCTCTTGCAGGTCTTTGAGCGATTCGCCCGGCAGCCGGATCTGTCGCTCCAGGTCGGATTGCTGGGCATCACGCTCGAGCTTTTGGCGTTTGAGGGCAATCTCCAGGAGCTTGTCCTCGAGCTTGAGTTTGTCCTGGCTGGTTTTAGCGACCGTGTCGAGACCTTTACGTAAAACGGTTTCCTCATCCAAGGACAAGGCAGAGAGCTTTTGCGTGAAATCTTGCTGCGCAGCCAAGCGGGCGTCACTGGCCTCCTTGAAACTCAGGTAGCCCTGGTTTTCATAGAGGTCGATGATGCGTTGGCGGTCCTTGAGGATGCCCGACTCTGTATCCACCAGGCCTTGCAGTCGCTTGAGTTCACTGTCGATGCCTGCCATGGCCGTGGCTGTGACGGCCGTGGTGGCGGTGCTGTAGTTCAGGCGCTTGAGGGGCGCCGGTGCAGTTGTTTCAGAGTTGCTCGCATCGGTGCCTTTTCGAATGTCATCAAAGCGTTTGGTGACCGCATCGGCCAAGAGCGGCATGTCCCAAAGCTCGACATAGTTCTGGTTGGCCTGCGCGACGATGGCATTGCGTTTGTCCAGCGCCGCTTTGAGGCGTGCGCGGTTCTCTTCAGAAAATGGATTGAGCCCCTCGCCCCCCGCTAAAAACGTCCCCGCCAGCTCAATGTCTGCCCACACCGCCTGGAAACTGCCGATCACCGACTTGATGGTCTGGCCAATGCCGCGCAGGGCGTCGATGACCACGGCGATGGCGTACGCCGTGATCTGCGCCCAGGTGGTGAGCGAGCCATCGGTGCGCAGGCGCTGGATACCGCTCACCGCATCGTCCGCTCCAAAGAGCACCTGCTTGAGCTCCTGTGCCAGCACCGTCATGGACGGGATCGCAGCCGTGACCAGGGTCTGAGCGACAAAGCCTGTCTCGGCCTTCATGCGCGCCAGCGCCTTGGAAGCGTTATCCGCTTCCTCGATCTGCTGGGCCGTGAGCCGAATATTGAGGTCCTGGTTTTCTGCAAGGTCTTTGAGGAAGGGCAGCATGGCCGCGCCCGACTTGCCAAAGAGCTCCATGGCCAAGGCTGTCTTGCCCGCGCCGTCTTCAAATTCAGAGAGCTTTAAGGCCACATCGTTCATGACCTCGGCAGGATCGCGCAAGTTGCCACTGGCATCCTTGGCCCGTATGCCTAAAAACTGCAGCGCCTTGGTGGCCCCGGCCGTCTCATCGTCTACACCCGCCAGACCTTTGGAGAGTTTGGCCAGACTCCCGCCGATGGCGTCCATCGCGGTGCCCGAGATGGTGGCCACGGGCGCAAAACCCGACAGCGCCGTGGCGCTCGCCCCGGTTTGCTCGGCCAGACCTTGCAGTGCTGCCGAAGTCTCCAGGGTCTGGGTCACAAAGTCACGCAGTGCGGCCACCGAAGTGGTGCCAATGACCACCGCAAAAGCGGTTCGGGCAACGCCAGCGACCTGCTGCAGCGAGGCTTTCATGTCCGAGGCGTGCTTGTCCAGCAAACGTGCACTGCGCCCGAGATCGGCCTGAAACTCGGCGGTGTCGGCTGCAAGTTTGATGACCAAGGAGCCGATATCAGCCATGGGGGTTGCCTTATCTCTTGATGCGGTGCGCGAACATGGCCTTGAAGCGGGCGATGTTCAGGCGTGCCGCATCTGCTTCAGATGCCTTGGGTTGATCTGAACGGTTTTTCTTATCCACAAAGGGCATGAAGTCCTCCGGCGTGAAGGGCTTGCCCTCCTTGCTGCGGTGGGCGTTGGCCAAGGTGGATGCGACGATGGCCGAGCGCAAGTCCGCCCGGAAATCCCCAAAGGGCTCCAACTGATAAAACGCCATCCACTCGGTGAGCTCGTCAGAGCCCATGCGCGCCAGCAACTCGCGCACTGGAAGACCCAAAGTCAGCGCCAGCCGAAACACAAAGCGCCGGGCCGGGCTGGCAATCAGGCGTTTTTTGCGGCTTGCGCCTCATCGGCGCCGATGCCGTTCAGGCGCTGGGCCACAGCAAAGACCCGGTCGAGCGCCCGGGCGCTTTTGCGGCCTAAGGCGTCGATGTCACCATCTTGGAATATGCGCTCGCCCGACTCGCTACACAAGGTGAGCGAGACCAGGCGCGCGCGCACGTTGTGCATGCGTTGATCGTTAGACGAGGTGTTTGAATCCCTCGTGATCAGGCTGGCTTCAAAGGCGTCGCGGTCGGTGCCGGTCATGGTGCGCACGTACACCTGACCGCCCCATTCGGGAACGCTCACGATTTCGCGCGGCAGGTCGTCGGCAGATAGGATGGCTTCTTTGGACAGGAGGTTCATGGGTTTAGCTTTCTGTGATGTCGCCGTCGATTTCAATGGTCACGCTGGCTTCAACCACCGCGTCCACCCCGCCTTGCACACTGAACTGCGTGACATAGCCGTAAAACGTCCAAGTGGCTGCAGCCACATCGGTGAAGGTGATCCGAAACTGACGACGGGTGCGGTTGGCGCGGTCGGTGCGCAGGCCCTGGTGCACTGCGTCTTCGGGGTTGTAGTGAAGACTCAGCGAAAGCTGGCCTTCGTCGCGCAAACCCACGCGTTTTTCTTTGGAAGTTGAGGCCAGATTGGTCACATCGATGACCGAGGCCTGGCCTCCGGGCCCCTGAAACGAGACCACGTTGGGGATGGTTTCAAAGGTGGTGGTGCCAAAGCGGGCAATGGCAATACCCTGTGCGGTGATGGCGGTGCTGCTCATGCACGTGCTCCTGTTGTGCGGTGAAACTGTTGTGGGCTGAAACGGATTCAGCGGTGGTAGGTGTAGTCCACGCTCACCCGGTACAGCCGGGCTTGCGCTTCAAATTCACTGAGCCCCATGCGCACATCGGCGATGGTGCTAATGTCGGCCAAAAGCGCAGCCAGGACCTGGTCTTGCAGGTGCAAGGCTTCCTGGTAGGTTCTGGCGTAGGTGTCGACCTGCACGCGCACGCGCTGCAGGCCTCCTGACAAATTTGGCCCATCGATGCCAAAGATGTGTTCTTGCGCGATGGGCGTGTAAACGATGGCCGGGTATTGGGCGCTTTCAGGAGCGACCAGGGCGTACACCTCACCACCGGCCAAGTTATGGATGGCGTCAAAGAAGTCCTGCACCGCTGTTTCCTAAGGTCTTGTGCTGAATTTTTTGGCTTCCAGCGCCACTCGCTGCTGCAAGCGCTCTTTCATGGCCTGAGCGGCTTCGCGCCGTTTGGCCTCGAGCGCCGGACGCAGAAATGGGCGTGCCGCCATCTTTCGGGTGCCAAACTCCACAAAGCGCCAATACCAGGCGTCCTGGGACAGGTTGCCTTTTTTGCCCTGCTTGCGGTACTTCTTGCCGTGACGCACCGTCACAAAGAAGGTCTGGCGCGTGAGGCTGGAGAGCTCGGGGATGTGCTTCATGATCACCGAGCGTTTGAGGGTGCCCGGTGGGGGCTGGTTCGGCCCCAAGGGCTGCTGCGCCTTGGGTGCCCGGGCGCGGGCTTCGTCCCGCACGACCTTGGCCCCGGCGTACACCGACACACGCAGGCCGTTTTTGGCAACACGGTCTGGCAATTCGCGCAGGGCTTTACCCAGTTCTGCCAGGCCTTCGATCTTGACGGTTTCACGTTTAGCCATCGTCAAGCCCTTCGCAAGCCAACAAGATGAGTTTGACCCGGCGCTCGTCTTCATCAAGAGCCGAGTGGATGTTGAACACACGGGCTTTGTAGAGCACGCGCATCTGGGCCACTTGCTGGGGGTTATCAAAAAGGCTCTGATGGCGCACCGTGATCTGGTGGGTGAGTTCTGCCGAGATCCGCCCAGCGATCACCGCTTCACGTCCGGACAGCGGCTGAATGTCAGCCCAGACGGTCGTCACATCCAGCCAGGTGCGACATGGACCACCCAGGCGGTCTTTGGTGGTGCTGGGTCGCTGAATCCTGATGCGGCGCGTCAATGCGCCTGCTCCGATCGGGTTCATAAAGGCCCTATATCAGGGGTACTTTGTAGGGATCTAGCAGGCCATCGACGAAAGGCAAGGGGTCAATGCGACCTCGGGCCATCGACGCGACTTCTTCGCGGTGGGCGTAAAGACTGCCCAGACGCAGCTTGATCCAGCTTTTGAGGCCTTCGGGCACATCCGCTGCGCTTCCATACCCTGCATCAAAGATCACGCTCACAGCCCCAATCTGAGGCAGGGCAATTGGCCAGATCTGCCCGAACACGGGCGTGATGCGGCCAGGTTCGCAGGCGTTGTCGACGGTGTAGTTCGCTGCTGGCATTACTTGCCAGATGCCTGCCATGTCCAGATAGCGGATTTCCACCACCGATTGCAGGGGTGACTTGGGAATCAGGATGGCATGCCCGGGCAGCGTGAAGGTCTGCCCTGCAGGCACCCCCATGAGGCCGCAGCCCGGAAAGCTGTCGAGCACCATGCGCCAGCGGGCCGTGACCAGCTGCCGTTGGATCAGCATCTCGGCGGCCTGTCGGGCTGCAGAGATCAGCGCCTGAATCAGGGCATCGTCGTCGTCAAAGTCCACACGCAGGTGGAGCTTGGCCTCGGCCAGCGAGACGGGCTCGGCCGCTGGCGGGGTGATCAACTGCATGGGCATGCGCAGCTCTCCCCTTCAGATCAAACGATCTGAGCCACAGCAGCTTGGTTGGCTGTTTCGGCTGAGGCCAGTCGCGGATTGACGCCCAGCAGCTGCGCCGAGGTGTTGGCCGCAGCAGCAGCCACAGTGACCACGAGGCGGACAAAGGCAAAGCCATTGTTCACATCGAGCTCGTCAGGACGCAAGTTGATGAGTGCCTGACGGTTGGCACCGTTGCTCGCCTGGGTGAGCTGCGAGATGGCTTTGCCCGCCACGTCCTTGGCACC
>JBJOJH010000263.1:0-6002 GCA_046046715.1 Pseudomonadota bacterium
GACACCCGCCGCCTGCAACAAGGTAGGCATGAAGCCAATCACCATCATCCACTGGCTGGAATAAGCGCCAAATGCGAGAGCCACCCACCAGGTGCCCGGGTTGCGCCAGGTGGCCAGCAAACGCTGGCGCCAATCCGGGCCCGTCTGCGCAGCGGTTGCTGTGGCCGGCACGCCACGCCACAAGGCCCAGGCCATGCACAAAGACACCGCCGACAGCAGCGCCCACCACCCCGGCCACGGCCAAAAGCCCAGCACCACCGGCCCCAAAAACAGCGACAAGGCCGTGCCCGCCGGCATGAAAGCACCCCACCAGCCCATCAGCACCGGCAGGCGACTTGTGTCGACCAGCTGGCGTATCAGCGCAGGTGCGGGCACCACCACCAGCAAAAAAGCCATGCCTTCGAGCGCACGCAACACCAGCAGGGCAGGCACCGAATGCACCAGCGCCCCAGCAGCACTGGCCGAGGCCATCAGGACCAAGCCGGCCAAGAGACTGCGGCGCAGGCCCCAGGCGTCGGCAAACAAGCCGATGAACACCGCCAGCAGCATGCCCGCCATTTGCGACATCGACAGCAGCCAGCCCGCCTCCACCAGCTGCATGCCCAGGGCATCCCGCAGCACCGGTATGGCCGGCGGCACCTTGCCCACATGCATGGCCGCTGTCACCCCAGCCAGAAGGACGAGGTGGGCGGGGTGGAGGGGAGTGCGAGGCATGGTGACGATTATCTTGGTCAGCCTCATCAGGCATCAAAAGGTGGATACCCCCACCCGGCCCTAAAATTGCAGGGTGACCTCCCTCCTCAACGCCGACCTGCACTGCCATTCCGTCATTTCCGACGGCACCCACACGCCTGAGGCGCTGGCGGCGCGTGCCAAAAACAATGGTGTGGAGCTGTGGGCGCTCACCGATCACGACGAGGTGGGCGGCCAGCACCGGGCGGCGGCGGCGGCCAAGGCGCTGAACATGCGCTACCTGACGGGCACCGAAATTTCCATCACCTTTATTGGCCAGACGGTGCACATCGTCGGCCTCGGCTTTGATGCCGACGATGTGCAACTGGTGCAAGGCCTGCGCCGCACCCGGGGTGGGCGCGATGTGCGCGCGCAAGAAATGGCAGAAAGCCTGGCCAAGGTCGGCATCAAGGGAGCTTATGAAGGGGCCCTGAAGTTTGTCGGCAACCCGGACTTGATCTCGCGCACGCACTTTGCCCGTTTCCTGGTGGAAAGCGGCGTCTGCAAAGAGACCAACGAGGTGTTTCGCAAATACCTCACCGAAGGCAAGCCCGGCTATGTGGAACACCGCTGGGCCACCCTGAAAGACGCCGTAACCTGGATAACTGACGCCGGCGGCATCGCGGTGATTGCGCACCCGGCGCGCTACAAATTCAGCCCCACAGAAGAGTTTGCACTTTTTAGCGAGTTCAAGTCACATGGCGGGCAGGCGGTGGAGGTGGTGACCGGCAGCCACAGTGCTGCCGAGTACGTGACCTATGCCGCCATGGCGCAAGAGTTTGGTCTGGCAGCCTCGCGTGGCAGCGACTTTCACAGCCCGGACGAGTCGCACACCGACCTGGGCACCCTGCCCTACCTGCCCGGCAACCTGACGCCGGTGTGGGACCTGCTGGCCCAGCGTATCCAGTGAGCGCAGTGCTGAACCCATCGCCGGTCAAGTCGCCGGCTGCTTTGCTGGCGGGCATCGGCTTTTTAATTGCCGCCGTTAGCCTGTTTGCCCTGCTGGACACCACGGTCAAGTACCTGAGCACGGTGATCCCGGTGCTGATGGCGCTGTGGGCCCGCTACACCTTTCAGGCAGTTGCGGTCACGGCCACCATGCTGCCGCGCCGGGGCTGGGCCCTGCTGCGTACCCGGCATCCGCGCTTTCAGCTGCTGCGTGGCATCTTGCTGCTGCTGTGCTCGCTGTTTGCGTTTTTTGCGCTCAAGTACATGCCGGTGGCCGAGTTCACCGCCATGGCAATGCTCACGCCCTTGGCGGTTACCGCCGTTTCGGCCTGGGTTTTCAAGGAAGACGTATCGGCCCTGCGCTGGGCGCTGGTGGTCGGCGGCTTTGCCGGTGCCCTGCTGATTCTGCGTCCGGGCAACACCCACTTGGGCTGGGCCGTTTTGCTGCCCATTTGCCAGGTGGCGGCCTACACCGCCTTTCAGTTGCTGGCCAGCCGCATGGCCAAGTTTGAAGATTCCGACACCACGCTTTTTTACACAGGCTGGGTGGGTTGCCTGCTCACCTCATTGGCAGTGCCCTGGGTGTGGATGGACGTGAGCAACTGGCAAACCATCGTCTTCATGTTGCTGGCAGGAACTTTCGGCACGGTGGGCCACTGGTTTTTGATATTGGCGTTTGCGCGCACGCCGGCCAGCACCCTGATGCCGTTTCAATATGTGCAGATCGCGGTGGCCATTGGCTTGGGCTGGCTGGTGTTTGGCCACTTGCCAGATGCCGTGGGCGTGGCCGGCATAGCCCTGATTGCCCTGTGCGGTGCGGCGGGTGCCTGGCTCACAGCGCGGGAAAGCCGCATTTCACTCGATCCCCAGGAGGTCTGAGCCCATGGCCCAGTATTTCGAAGTTCATCCCGACAACCCGCAGCCCCGGCTGCTAAAGCAGGCGGCCGCCCTGCTGGACAAGGGTGGCATTCTGGCGGTGCCCACAGACTCCAGCTACGCGCTGGTGTGCCACATTGATGACAAGGCAGCTGCCGACAAGTTGCGCCAGATTCGTGGGGTGGATGACAAGCACCACCTCACCCTGCTGTGCCGCGACCTGAGCGAGCTGGCCAGCTATGCGCGGGTCGACAACAGGCAATTCCGCCTGCTCAAGGCCGCCACGCCCGGGCCTTACACCTTCATTCTGGAAGCCAGCAAGGAAGTGCCGCGCCGGGTGAGCCACCCGCAGCGCAAGACCATTGGCCTGCGCGTGCCCGAGCACGGCGTGCTGCAAGCGCTGTTGGCCATCCACGCGGGGCCCTTGCTGGCCACCACCCTGATTGCGCGTGGCGAGACCGAGCCCATGAACGACCCGCACGAGATCCGCGAGCACTACGAGCACCAGCTGGCCGCGGTCCTCGACGCCGGTGCCTGCGCCCTTGAGCCCACCACGGTGATCGACCTGACGGGCGAGGAGCCCGAGGTCGTGCGCCAGGGCCGGGGCTCGGCCTCCGCGCTGGGCCTTTGATTTTTTGACGACTGGAGCTCCCAAGTGGACACCGCAAACCTGATCCAGACCGTGATGATTTACGCCCTGCCGGTGCTGTTCGCCATCACCGTGCACGAAGCCGCCCACGGCTACGCGGCGCGCCACTTTGGCGACAACACAGCTTACATGATGGGCCGTGTCACGCTCAATCCCATGAAGCACATCGACCCCATGGGCACCATCTTGATGCCCCTGTTGCTGTACTTCGCCACCTCGGGTGCATTTTTGTTTGGCTATGCCAAGCCGGTGCCGGTGCGTTTTGGGCATTTGCGTCAACCCAAGCGCGACATGATCTGGGTGGCACTGGCCGGGCCTGGGGCCAACCTGGCCCAGGCGCTGGCCTGGGGCGTGCTGCTGCACCTGCTCGTGGCTATAGGCGTGAACGAGCCGTTCTTCCTGAAAATGTGCCAGGCCGGCATGCTGGTAAATGTGGTGATGTTTGCCTTTAACCTGTTTCCGCTGCCGCCGCTGGATGGGGGCCGCATCCTGGTAGGCCTGTTGCCCTATCGCCAGGCGGTAATGGTGTCGCGCATCGAGCCTTGGGGCTTTTTTATCGTGATGGCGTTGGTCATCACCGGCGTGGTCAGCAGCCTGTGGATGCGCCCGGTCATGTCGCTCACCTTTGGCCTGCTAGATGTGTTGCTGTCGCCCCTGTCGGCGCTGATTTCCTGATACGAACCTCCACCTTATCCGCCTGGCTTATGACTACCGCGCAACCCACCCGCTTCTTGACTGGTATCACCACCTCTGGCACCCCGCACCTGGGCAATTATGTGGGGTCGATCCGCCCCGCCGTGCAAGCCAGCCGCACGCCCGGCGTCGAGAGCTTTTACTTTCTGGCCGACTACCACGCGCTGATCAAGATCGATGACCCGGCCCGCATTCAGCGGTCTACCCTTGAAATTGCCGCCAGCTGGATCGCCGCGGGCCTGGACCCTGAGCGGGTGACCTTTTACCGCCAGTCGGATGTGCCCGAGATTCCCGAGCTCACCTGGTTTCTGACCTGCGTGACCGGCAAGGGTGTGCTCAACCGGGCCCACGCCTACAAGGCGATGGTGGACAAAAATACCGCCGCTGGCACAGACCACGATGCCGACGTCACCGCAGGACTGTTCATGTACCCGGTGCTGATGGGTGCGGACATCCTGATGTTCAATGCCCACAAGGTGCCCGTGGGGCGTGACCAGATTCAGCACATCGAGATGGCACGCGACATGGCCGCCAGCTTCAACCACCGCTATGGCGATCACTTTGTGCCACCCGAGGCCGCCATCGAAGAAACCGTGGCCACCCTGCCCGGCCTGGACGGGCGCAAGATGAGCAAGAGCTACGACAACACGATTGCCCTGTTCGCGCCGCGTGAAGTGCTCAAAAAACAGATCATGGGCATCGTGACCGACTCACGTGCGCCCGGCGAGCCCAAAGACACCGAGGGCTCGGCCTTGTTCCAGATCTACCAGGCTTTTGCCTCCACCGAGGAAACTGCTGCCCTGCGCCAGGCCTACGCCGACGGCATTGCCTGGGGAGAGGCCAAGCAGATGCTGTTTGAGCGCATCGACCGGGAAATTGCCCCCATGCGCGACACCTATCAGGCCCTGATGGACGATCCGGCCCGCCTGGAAGCGATGCTGATGGCCGGTGCGGCCAAGGCGCGCGCCATTGCCACACCCTTTATGGCCCGCCTACGTCACGCCGTGGGCCTACGCCGTTTGGGCGAGCTGGCCACTCCCGCCAAATCCGCCAAGGCCAGCAAAGCGGCCTTGCCCAGTTTCAAACAGTACCGCGAAGCCGATGGCCGTTTTGCTTTCAAACTGGTGGACGCCCAGGGCCAGCTGCTGCTGCAAAGCCTGCCATTTGATTCCCCCAAGGTCGCGGCCCAGGCCATTGCCCGCCTGCAGACCGAAGGGCTGGCGCCCCTGGCAGATGTGCTGCAAGCGCCCGCCGTTGACGTGGCCGACGTGGAAGCAGCGCTGAACCAACTACGCATGAGCAAACAGGACTGAACCATGGCACACCATTTCAAAATTGCCGCCATCGCCGGCGACGGCATAGGCAAGGAAGTCATGCCAGAGGGCCTGCGAGTGCTGGCGGCTGTGGCGCAGCGCTTTGACATCACGCTGGACATCACGCCCATTGACTGGGCCGGCTGCGAGTACTACCAGCAAACCGGGGCCATGATGCCCGACGACTGGAAGCAACAGCTCGCGGGCATGGACGCCCTGTACTTTGGTGCCGTAGGCTGGCCGGCCACGGTGCCGGACCACATCTCGCTGTGGGGCTCGCTGCTCAAGTTCCGCCGGGAGTTTGACCAGTACATCAACCTGCGCCCGGTGCGCCTGTTCGAGGGCGTGCCCTGCCCCTTGGTGGACAACAAAGGCCAGCCGCGCAAGCCCGGCGACATCGATTTTTTTGTGGTGCGCGAAAACACCGAGGGCGAGTACACCAACCTGGGCGGCCGCATTTTTGAGGGTACCGATCGGGAAGTGGTGATACAGGAATCGGTCTTTACCCGCCACGGCACCGACCGAGTTCTCAAGTACGCCTTTGAGCTGGCCCAATCGCGCCAGCGCAAGCACCTGACCGTGGCCACCAAGAGCAACGGCATTGCCATCAGCATGCCCTGGTGGGACAGCCGTGCCGACGCGGTGCACCAGGGCTACCCCGAGGTCACGGTGGACAAGCAGCACATCGACATCCTCACTGCGCGCTTTGTCTTGCAGCCCACGCGCTTTGATGTGGTGGTGGCCAGCAATCTGTTTGGCGACATCCTGTCGGACCTGGGCCCCGCCTGCAC
>JBJOJH010000264.1:0-4488 GCA_046046715.1 Pseudomonadota bacterium
GCATGGGCGCCGACGCCGTGCACGTGAAAGACGTGGTGGAATTGAAGGCGGCCATGGTGCAGGCCCGTGCGGCCAAGCGCACCCAGGTGCTGGTCATCGACACCACGCATACTCGCACCACTGACGGCGGCTGCTGGTGGGAGGTGGCGATACCCGAGGTGTCTACCCGCCCCGAGGTGAACGAGGCCCACGCCCGTTATGCTGACGCTCAGCAAGCCCAGCGCATCTGATTTTTTGCATTACGCACTTATTACGCATTTGAAAGAGACCTGACATGACCTGGAACGTACGCATTGGCATCAACCCGATCTCCTGGATGAATGACGACCTGCCCTCCCTGGGCGGCGAAACGCCGTTAGAAACCGCGCTGAAAGAGGGCGCAGAAATCGGCTACGAGGGCTTTGAGCTGGGCAATAAATTCCCCAAGGACGGCCCTGCCCTCAAAGCCAAGCTCGATGAATTTGGTGTGGCTTGTGTGTCGGGCTGGTATTCGGGCTTTCTGGCCGAACTGGAGCCTGGCCAGACCAACGAGCAATCGGTCGCCGCCGAAATCGAGCGTTGCAAGGCTCACATGAGCAAGCTGCAACACAACGGCGTCAAGGTCGTCGTGTATGGCGAATGTGCCGGCACCGTGCAGGGCCAGATCGACACCCCGGTGGGCAAGCGCCCCACCTTTGCCAATGAACCCCTGTGGCAGGCCTACGCCCAGCGTTTGAATGCCTTTGGCCAGCACCTGCTGGACACCTATGGCATCAAGCTGGCCTACCACCACCACATGGGTGCCTATGTGGAGTCCCCGGCCGACATGGACAAGCTGATGGACCTGACCGACCCGTCCAAGGTGTTTTTGCTGTTTGACACCGGCCATGCCTACTTTGGCGGTGCCTTGAGCCCGGTTGATTTGCTGAAGAAGCACATCAAGCGTGTGGTGCATGTGCATTGCAAAGATGTGCGCACGTCGGTGATTGCCAAGTCCCGCAATGACGGCTGGAGCTTCCTGACCGGTGTGATCAATGGCACTTTCACCGTGCCAGGCGACGGCAGCATCGATTTCGCCGCGGTGCTGCAAGCCCTGAAGGATGCGGGCTACGAAGGCTGGCTGGTGGTGGAGGCCGAGCAAGACCCCGCCGTGGCCCCCAGCTACCAGTACGCCAAGAAGGGTTATGACACCTTGCGTGGCCTGGTCAACGCACTCGCCTGAAGGAGACTGAGATGGTCAGTCCCCTGCTCGCCAAGGCGGCCCCCGCTGGTAAAGAGATCGTCAACGTCACACCCGAGCGCGCCGGCTGGGCGCATGTGGGCTTTCGGGCCGTGCGCCTGCAAGTCGGCGAGGTGGAAACGCTGGCCACCGGCGAGCGCGAGCTCTGTCTGGTGGTGCTGACCGGCACGGTGGATGTCACGGTAGACGGCACCACCTACGCCAACCTGGGTACGCGAAAGAGCGTGTTCGAAGAGGTGTCGCCCGCGGCGGTGTACGTGCCGTCGGGCAAGTCGGTGCAGATCAATGCCCGCTGCGATGCCGAAGTGGCCCTGTGCTCCGCCCCCGGCGGTGCCGACAGTGCCCTGCGCAGTGTTCGGGTAATTGATCCCGCCACCATGAAGCGCAGTGTGCGCGGCAAGGGCACCAACACCCGCTATGTGTGCGACATCTTGCCGCATGACGATCCCACTGCTGCGCACCTGCTGGTGGTGGAGGTCATGACGCCTGCCAGCCACTCCAGCAGCTACCCGCCCCATAAGCACGACCAGGAGACACCACCGACCGAAACCCTGCTGGAAGAAACCTATTACCACCGCCTGAATCCGCCTCAGGGTTTTGCCTTCCAGCGGGTCTACACCGATGACCGCAGCCTGGACGAAGCCTGTGCCGTGGAAAACCACGACGTGGTGATGGTGCCCCGGGGTTACCACCCGGTGGTGGCGCCGCATGGCTATGACCTGTACTACCTCAATGTGATGGCCGGCCCGAACCGCTTCTGGGTCTTCAAGAACGACCCCGCACACGAGTGGATGCTGGCCCCCGTCTGAAATAATTTCGCCCTTGAACGACTCCACACCCGACCCCTCCCGTCCTGCGCGTCCTGCACGGGTGACCATGCAGGATGTGGCGCGGGCCGCTCAGGTGTCGTCCACCACGGTGTCCTTTGTACTTAACAAAGGCGAAAACACTCAGATCCCCCTGGAAACCCGCGAGCGGGTCTGGGCAGCGGTGGCCCAATTAGGCTACCGGCCCAACGCCATGGCCCGCGCCCTGCGACGGGGTACGTCCAGCCTGCTGGGTTTTGTGACAGATGAGATTGCCACCACCCCGTTTGCCGGCATGATTGTCCGTGGCGCACAAGACGTGGCCTGGCAGCACCGGCGCATCCTGACCATGATCAACACCGACCACCAGAGTGAACTGGAGCAGGAGGCCTTGGGTGCCCTGTTGCAACACCAGGTGGACGCCATCATTCTGGCCACCATGTCGCACCGGGAAATTGCAGTGCCTGCCATGCTGCAGGGCTTTCCGGTGGTGCTGGTCAATGCCTACAGCCAAGACGAACAAGTGCCTGCCGTGGTGCCGGACGACGAGCGCGGCGGGCGAGAGGCCACCGAGCACCTGCTGGCACATGGACATATGCGCATCGGCCTGATTGACAACCTGGACGGTGCTGTTGCCTCGGTGTTGCGCACGGCAGGCTATCGCCAGGCCCTGACGGCTGCCGGCCTGCCCTTTGATCCTGCGCTGGCGTTGCAAGTCAGCGGCTGGCAGGAAGCAGGCTTTGATGGGGCCATGGAGTTGCTGCAAAGGCCAGACCGGCCCACCGCGCTGTTTTGCCTGAATGACCGCTGCGCCATGGGTGCCTATGAAGCAGCTCAGGCCCTGGGGCTGCGCGTGCCGCGGGATGTGTCCATCATCGGCTTCGACAACCAGGATGTGATTGCCGCCCATCTTCGGCCCAGCCTCACCACCATGCAGTTGCCGCACTACGAGATGGGGCAATGGGGTGCACAAGTTTTACTGGAAGGTACCCCCCCCGGCGGCCGCACGCTTCTGCACTGCCCCTTGGTGGCGCGCCAGTCTGTGGACAGACCAGCGGCCTGAGTTCAGGGTTTAAACGGCGCCGACGCGCTGGCCTTGGGCGTCAAACAGGTGCAGAGCGCCCGCCTTGGGTTGCAGACGCACGGTCATACCGACTTTCCAGGGCTGCCCCTCTTCTGCAGACAACTTCAGGCTGATCGGCTGGTCCGCACCGGCCACGCTCGCGTACACCAGTAGCGTGTCTCCCAGGTGCTCGATCACATCCAGTTGGGCTGTCCAGCCAGGGCCTTCACCCACACTCACGATCAGGGCCTCGGGGCGCACGCCCAATTGTGTGACTTCGCCCAGACGCGACGCAACAGCAGCGCTCATCTCGGCCGAGGGCAAGACAAAGCTTCCTGCCGGACCATGGACTTGCAGGCCAGCGCCCACCGTCTGTACGCCCCCTGCCAGCAAGTTCATGCGCGGGCTGCCCAAGAACTGGGCAACAAAGGTATTGGCAGGTTGTTGGTACAGCTCCAGCGGAGAGCCCACCTGCTCAATGCGGCCGGCGTTGAACACGGCGATGCGGTCACCCATGGTCATGGCCTCAACCTGGTCATGGGTCACGTAGATCATGGTGCTACCCAGCTCGCGGTGCAGCTTGGTCAGCTCCACACGCATTTGCACGCGCAGGCCTGCGTCCAGGTTGGACAAGGGTTCGTCAAACAAAAACACATCTGGCTTGCGCACGATGGCACGGCCTATCGCCACACGTTGGCGCTGCCCGCCCGACAAGGCCTTGGGCGTGCGGTCCAGCAGATGGGTAATTTGCAGCACCTCGGCAGCGCGCTCAACTTGCTCGCGCGCCTGAGCCTTGGGCACCTTGGCCATCTTCAGGCTGAAGCCCATGTTCTCCGCCACGGTCATGTGCGGGTACAGGGCGTAGCTCTGAAACACCATGGCCACCCCGCGCTGAGGGGCTGGCAGGTCATTGGCCACTTTGTCGCCAATGCGCAGCTCGCCGGCGGTGATGCCTTCGAGACCGGCCACCATGCGCATCATGGTGCTCTTGCCGCAGCCAGAGGGGCCGACGAAAACCATGAATTCGCCGTCGCGAACGTCCAGGTCCACGCCCTTGATCACATCGTTGTTGCCGTCGTAGCTTTTGCGGATTCCCCGCAGGGTGACGCTTGCCATAACTTTTCCTGTCTATTTATTCATGTGGGTGGGCCTGGGCCCGTTAAGGGGTCAGCTTTGGCTGACCCGGGTGCATCCTCAGCCTTTCACGCCGCTGCCCATGGCGGACTGAATGAACCAGCGCTGGAACAGCAAATAAACCAGCAGAATCGGTGCCGACATCAGCACAGAGAACGCCATCACATCGCCCCACACCGGTGGCGGTGTACCAAAGAACTGGGCCAGCGCCAGCGACACAGGGCGCACATCGGCTCCGCGGGTGACCATCAGCGGCCACAAGAAGG
>JBJOJH010000265.1:0-4824 GCA_046046715.1 Pseudomonadota bacterium
ATAAAAACCACCCCAGCCCACGCTGGCGCCCAACAGGCCATGGGCCAAGGCAACCCCGGCAGCGGCCAGTCCCATCCAGCGCACCCTGTTGCCGTCGTGGCGGTGGCGACGCAACGCAAACAGCGCCAGTGCGCCGGCCACGGTGGCCGCACTGGCCACCCAGCCGTAGTGACTGGTTTGACCCAGGGACTGGACGGCACCGCTGGCGCTGAGCACCATGCCCATGCCCAGCAGGCCAGATTCCAGAAAGTACAAAGGCAGGCATGCCGCAAAACCCGGCTGGTGCATGACAGCCCAGGGCGACTCCACGGCCATGGGCGGTGTGTCGGGCAACTGTCGGCCCGCCCACCAGGCACCTATGAGCCCCATGACGGCATAACTGCGGTACACCGCGTTGGGTGATTCGTCCAGCCAGGTCAGCATGGCGGACACCACGGCAGTGGCCAGCAGGCTGGCCAGCACCGTCAGTACCGTCACATGCGTGGCGTAGCTGTCGCGCTGCTCGTTACTGAGCAGGTTGAGCTCCATCCAGTGGCGTGCGCCCCAGCTCAGGCCCAAAAATCCACCCATCGCCAAGGCCAGTATCAGGGGCTGCCGATCGGCAAACCACAGCAGCAGGGCTGGGAGCATAAAAGCCACCTGTACTTGGCGCGCTGTTCGCAATTGCAGGCGCTGCCCTAGTGCCAGAGGCACATTGATGCCGAGCATGGCAACCGTCAACATGCAGGCGGTGTACATCACCGACCCGGCCATGCCGCCCTGGGCAAAGACCAGCACTGCACCAAAGCCCGCCAGGGTGGAGAAAGCGCCCTGGCAGGCGATGAAGGGCAGTAGGCGGCGTTCGAGGGAGCTGGGGTTCATCAGAGGCGGCAGGGCTGCACGGTTGTGGGCCCTCATGGACATATCAATATGATGCAAACATTCTCGTCCACAGGAGCCATCTCATGAAACACATCACCCTTTATCTCGATTTCATTTCGCCCTTTGCCTGGCTGGCGTTTGATGCCTTGCCTGACGTCTTGCAGGGTCACAGCTATCAGGTGACCTACAAGCCGGTGTTGCTGGGCGCGATCTTGCGCCACCACGGCCAGCTGGGGCCTGCTGAAATTCCGGCCAAGCGCGAGTGGACCTATCGCCATGTCCTGTGGCTAGGCCAAAAGCAGGGGCTGGAGATGCAAATGCCTGCGGCCCATCCTTTCAACCCGCTTCCCTTGCTACGGCTGGGCATTGCAGCCCAGGCCCAGGGCCTGCCCAACCGATTTGTGTGCGAGAGCCTGTTTCGTCATGTCTGGCAGGGTGGGCTGGATGTGCTGGACCCCCAGCGTCTGGAGGCCTTGCAGGCTTCTCTACCCGCGGTGCTCGATCCCAATGGCGCCGAAGTCAAGGCCTTGTTGCGGGCGCACACCGACGAAGCAATTGCCCGGGGTGTGTTTGGTACACCCAGTTTTGAGGTGGATGGCAAGTTGTTCTGGGGACTGGACGCCCTGCCCATGCTGCGTGATTACCTGGACGGCAATCCCTGGTTTGAAGGAACTGGGTGGACGTCTGCGGCTGAGCGGCCTAGTGCATTGAAGTCTGCCTGACTCTAGCCGGGCCATTTTGTCTGGATAAAAGACCCCAAAGTTTCATGTTGTGTGTAGGGTGTTCCTAGTAATTACCCTAATACGTGTGACCGATGCCCGTGCCGAAAAACCGATTTAAACACCCAATTTACCGCATTAAGAAAAAAAGCATCAGGGTTACTACTAGGTTTGTAAGTTCTGAGTTGAAAGTTCCCGAATGAAGTGCCTTCAACTGTCAGAAAGCCGTCAGAACCCCTCGCCATAGTCCGCACCCAAGTGCCGGATTGCGGCGCCCACTTTTTAACGTTGGAGACTATTTATGGCATCAGCTGACGCGATTCGGCCCATGAGTGCAGAAGAGAAGAAGGTGATCTTCGCTTCTTCACTGGGCACAGTGTTCGAGTGGTACGACTTCTACCTGTACGGTTCTTTGGCAGCCATCATTGCCAAGCAGTTCTTCAGTGGACTGGATGAAGGTTCTGCCTTCATTTTTGCTTTGCTGGCCTTTGCTGCCGGCTTCATCGTGCGTCCCTTCGGCGCGCTGGTGTTCGGTCGCCTGGGCGACATGATTGGCCGCAAGTACACCTTCCTGGTCACCATCCTGATCATGGGTGCATCCACCTTCATCGTGGGTATCCTGCCTAACTACGCCAGCATTGGTGTTGCTGCTCCTGTCATCCTGATCTGCCTGCGCTTGCTGCAAGGTTTGGCTTTGGGTGGCGAGTACGGCGGTGCCGCCACTTATGTGGCTGAGCACGCCCCCATGGGCCGTCGCGGTGCTTACACCGCCTGGATCCAGACCACGGCTACTTTGGGTCTGTTCCTGTCCCTGATGGTGATTCTGGGTACCCGTACCGCCATTGGTGAAGAGGCTTTTGCCGACTGGGGCTGGCGCGTTCCGTTCATCGTCTCGGTCATCATGTTGATCATTTCGGTCTACATCCGTCTGAGCATGAACGAGTCTCCCGCTTTCGTGAAAATGAAGGCCGAAGGCAAGACCTCCAAGGCACCTCTGTCCGAATCTTTCGGTCAGTGGAAGAACCTGAAGATCGTGATCTTGGCTCTGGTTGGTTTGACCGCTGGTCAAGCTGTGGTCTGGTACTCTGGCCAGTTCTACGCTCTGTTCTTCCTGACCCAGGCCCTGAAGGTGGACGGCGCTACCGCCAACATCATGGTGGCCGTCTCGCTGATCATCGGCACGCCGTTCTTCATCGTGTTTGGTTCGCTGTCTGACAAGATTGGCCGTAAGCCCATCATCTTGGCAGGTTGCTTGCTGGCTGCTCTGACCTACTTCCCAGTGTTCGAAGCCTTGACCAAGGCTGCCAACCCTGACCTGGCCGCTGCTCAAGCATCGTCCAAAGTGGTTGTGACTGCTGACCCCGCTGAGTGCTCGTTCCAGTTCAACCCCACTGGCACCAAGAAGTTCACTTCTTCTTGCGACATTGCCAAGCAGCGTTTGGCTGGCGCTTCGGTGAGCTACTCCAATGAAGTGGCTGCTGCTGGTACCCCCGCCATCATCAAGGTCGGTGAGACCGTGGTGAACGTCAAGTACTCTGCTGAAGACATCGCAGCTGCCAAGGCCAAGGCCGAGGAAAAGCTGGCTGCTCTGAATGCTGCAGAACCCAAAGATGCCAAGGCCATCGAAGCTGCCACCAAGTCTGTCAAAGACCTGAGCAACGAGAAGACCGCCAGCGGTGCCTTGTTGGGTGCTAACCTGGGCGCTGCCCTGAAGGCTGCTGGCTACCCCGCCAAAGCTGACATGGCCAAGTTCGACAAGGTCACCGTCATCATCATCCTCACCTACCTGGTGATCCTGGTGACCATGGTGTACGGCCCGATTGCTGCCATGCTGGTGGAAATGTTCCCAACCCGCATCCGTTACACCTCCATGTCTCTGCCTTACCACATCGGTAACGGCTGGTTCGGCGGCCTGCTGCCCACCACGGCCTTCGCTATCGTGGCGCAGACCGGTAACATGTACAACGGCTTGTGGTACCCCATCATCATTGCCGGTGCAACCGTCGTGATTGGTGGCTTGTTCATCAAGGAAACCAAAGACGTGGACATCTTCGCCAACGACTGATGTTGGTCGCCGCACGCTGCTTGCGTGCGGCATTTGATGAAGGGCCCTGCCACCATCGCAGGGCCTTTTGTCAAGTGGAGTTCGGTTTTATTTAAGGAGTGTTAAACATGGTGAAGATCTTTATCGGTTTTGTGGTTTTTGCGGCCCTGGCGCTGTTCGTGATCATGAAGGGTGGCGACAACCTGGACATGGGTGGCGAAAAGCACGGTGCTGATGCCGTGCATGTGGATGAGAAAAAGCCTGCTGCTGCAGCACCTGCTGCGGCCCCCGCTGCAGCACCTGCCGCTGAGCCAGCACCCGCCAAATAAGTCCTTTTGACACTCGGCCTCGAAGGGCCGCCTGCAATACCTGCAGGCGGCCCTTTGCTATTTGTGGCCTGGCTCAACGCTGCAGGCCAATCCCGCTACGATGATGGCCCTTTAGCTCAGCGCTCCTACTCATGTCCAACGGCCTCATCCGCATACGCGGCGCACGTCAGCACAACCTCAAAAATCTGGATCTGGATATACGCACGGGTGAACTGACGGTAGTGACCGGGCCCAGCGGCTCGGGCAAGTCCAGCCTGGTGTTCGACACGCTGTACGCCGAGGGCCAGCGCCGCTACGTTGAAACCTTCAGCGCTTACGCTCGTCAGTTTCTGGATCGCATGGACAAGCCGGCGGTTGATAAGGTGGAGGGCGTTCCTCCGGCGATTGCCATCGATCAGACCAACCCGGTGCGATCTTCCCGGTCGACCGTGGGCACCATGACAGAGCTGAATGACCACCTCAAGCTCTTGTTCGCCCGCGCAGGCCAGCTGTTTGACAAGGCGACAGCGCTGCCTGTGCGCCACGACAGCCCCGAGACCATCTATGCCGAACTGCTGACGCGCACGCAGCTCGGTGACCCGCGGCTGGTGCTGACCTTTGCGGTCGAGTTGCCGGCCAAGAGCACGCCGCAAGACATAGAGCAGTGGTTGTCTGCGGCAGGCTTTACCCGCGTGCAGGCCGAGCGTCTGGTGGGTGACATCAAGGTACTGGATGTGGTGGCCGACCGCCTGCGTATGGGCAATGCCGAGAAAGTGCGGGTCATGGAGGCCATCGAGCTTTGCCTGAAGCGCGGTATGGGCCGCATGACGGTGCATGTGCTGCCTTCTGACCCGGACAGTGACGCTGCCCCTGAGACCTGGAAGTTCTCTAC
>JBJOJH010000266.1:0-2658 GCA_046046715.1 Pseudomonadota bacterium
CCTGGCCTCGTAAGCATCATGAACACCGATCTGCCACGCAATAACGTCTATGCACAGGCTCACCATAGCGGTCGTTGCACCCTGGTCGGTGCGGGGCCCGGCGATCCCGAGCTGCTCACACTGAAGGCAGTGAAGGCGATCCAGGCGGCCACGGTGTTGCTGGTGGACGATCTGGTCAACGAAGAAATCGTCAAGCAGTTTGCTTCGCCAACGGCCAGGGTGATTTATGTGGGTAAGCGCGGCGGCTGCAAGTCCACGCCGCAAGCCTTCATCGAAAAATTGATGATCACCGAAGTACAGGCCGGCGAAAACGTGGTGCGCCTCAAAGGGGGCGACCCCTTCATTTTCGGACGTGGAGGCGAAGAACTGGAGCACCTGGGCGAGGCCGGCGTGCAGGTTGACGTTATCAACGGCATCACCTCAGGGTTGGCTGCGGTTACTTCTTTGGGCGTGCCCCTCACCCACCGTGCTCATGCGCATGGCGTGGTGTTTGTGACAGGCCATGCCAAGCCTGGTGCCACCGGCCCCAACTGGGCACTTCTTGCAAGCACGGCCCGTGAGGCCAGGCTCACATTGGTCATCTACATGGGCGTAAGTGGTGCCAGCGCCATACAAGCCGAACTGCTCAAAGGCTTGCCTGCCACGACACCCGTAGCAGTTATCCAGAACGCGAGCCTGCCCACCCAGCGCCACGCAGTTTGCACCCTGGCAGAGCTGCAAAGCACCATCACCCGCCAGCAACTTGCCAGCCCCAGCGTCATGGTGGTGGGCGATGTGTTTCAAGGCCTGCTGGCCTTACAGCAGCCTGAGCAAACCACACAAACAGCAATCTTCGGATAGCAGGCCAGGCCATTCAAGGCCCGCCACTAAACTGCGCCCCATGCAATACTTCGATGTCGCCATCATTGGCGCAGGTGCGGCGGGCCTGTTTTGTGCCGGGGTGGCCGGGCAGTTAGGTCTGAAGGTTCTGGTGCTGGACCACAGCGACAAGGTGTCCGAAAAAATTCGGATTTCGGGGGGTGGGCGTGCCAACTTCACCAACCGCGAGGTGGGACCGGCCAATTTCCTGAGTGACAACCCTCACTTTTGCCGATCTGCCCTGTCGCGCTACACGCCGCAGCACTTTGTGGCGCTGATGCAGCGTCACGGTGTGGCGTTTCACGAAAAGCACAAGGGGCAGTTGTTTTGCGACCGCTCTGCCGAAGACCTGATTCAGATGCTGCTGGCCGAATGTGCCGCCGGTGGCGTGCAGCGCTGGCAACCCTGTAGCGTGCAACAGATCACGCTTGCCGAGGCTGAGTCCGCAGGTCAGACCGGCTACGAATTACAGACAGACCGGGGAGCTGTACAGGTGCGGGCGCTGGTGGTGGCCACGGGTGGCTTGTCCATCCCCAAAATTGGCGCAACAGATTTTGGCTACCGAATTGCGGCCCAATTTGGTTTACCGATCGTCGCCACCCGCCCTGCTCTGGTCCCCCTCACCTTTGACAGCGATGCCTGGGAGCCCTATGCCGCGCTATCGGGCCTGTCGCTGCCTGTCGAAGTGGAAACTGGCGTTAAAAAAAGCCGGCAACTGTTTTCTGAAGATCTGCTGCTCACCCATCGTGGACTGTCTGGGCCGGCCGTCCTGCAAATTTCGAGTTACTGGCAGCCGGGCACTCCCATCCGTCTCAACCTTGCCCCCGCTTGTGATTTGCTGGCCCAGTTGCAGCACGCCAAGCAGGCCTCGCGCAAATTGATCGTCAACGAACTCTCTAGCCTGGTTCCGGCTCGCCTGGCAGATGCCTGGGTGGCTCAAGAGCCCCAGTGGCAACGCCCGGTAGCCGAGGCCAGTGATAAAGCTCTGGCCTTGCTGGCAGATCGCCTGAGCCGCTGGGAACTCACCCCCACGGGCACCGAGGGTTACAAAAAGGCGGAGGTGACGGCTGGCGGCGTGGACACGCGCTGCCTGTCGAGCCAGACCATGGAATCCCGGCAGCCCGGGCTCTACTTCATTGGCGAGGTGATGGACGTCACCGGCTGGCTGGGAGGCTACAACTTTCAGTGGGCCTGGGCGAGCGCCTTTGCTTGTGCCCAGGGCCTGGCGGCCAAGCTGGGGGCCAGTGCGGGGTAGGCCAAAACTCCAATTTGACTGGCTATAATCTTGGGCTTTGCTGGCAAACCCCGTCGGCCAATACTAGTTATAGACGGGGAACTTCGCTGCAAGCGGCCTGAGGGGCCCGATCTTCCCCTCAGTACATGCTGCAGCACATTTTGGATACATAGCCCTAATGACCACGATCCGTGTTAAAGAGAACGAGCCTTTTGACGTTGCACTGCGTCGCTTCAAGCGCACCATTGAGAAACTGGGCCTGCTGACCGACCTGCGCGCCCGCGAGTTCTACGAAAAGCCAACCGCCGAGCGTAAGCGCAAGAAGGCAGCCGCCGTCAAGCGCAACTACAAGCGTATTCGCTCGATGCAGTTGCCCAAGAAGATGTACTGATCTTCGATCCAGACCCCGGTCTGCATCACAAAAGCCCGCCGGGGACGCTCAGGCGGGCTTTTTTACGCCTACTCACCTACTCCACCAAACAACCCATCAGGATGACCACCATGACCCTCAAAGACCAGATCACCGAAGACATGAAAGCCGCGATGCGCGCCAAGGACAGCGAACG